>DATAVM010000091.1:0-6579 GCA_036267775.1 Gemmatimonadales bacterium | reverse complement strand
CCGCCGCCGCCTCCGCCGCCACCACCGCCGCCGCCACCACCTCCACCAGCAAAGCCGCCGCCGGCCGCGCCCGCAGCACCCGCAGCGCCGGTCGAGTCAGTGGCCGCACCCGGAGCGCCGCTGCCAAAGCCGCCACGACCGCCGCCACCGTTGTTGAAGATGCCGGTGACGAGTGAGAGGAAGCGCGCATTGGCGCGCGGCTCCAGGATCACCGTGTAGCGGCCCGGCTCGATCGCCTTGGCGCCGCGACTCTTGAGCGCCTTGTCCGCCGCGATGTTCGTGACGGCCTTCGCGTCGATCGAATGCAGGTCCTTGATCCCGGACGATCCCGCCCAGCCGGACCCTGTACCATCGGGCATCCGGCAGGTGAGCGAAAAGCCCGTCTCGGCGTTCCGGAAGTAGGCGAACAGGCCCTTGGAGTTCGCGTTGCACGTGGCCTGATCGATCTTCGGGATGTAGCCGGCGCCGAGCACACCCTTCTTGGCCGCGGCGTCGAGCGAATCCTTGACCATGCGCGCGCGACCAGCGGGGTCGAAGTTGATGATGTCGACCGGCGCTCCGTCCATCGGGATGTAATCCTGCGGTCCCAGAAGTTCGGGGAGATTGTTCGAGTCGTTGGCGTCGGCGGCAGCACTCATCGCCTCGTCCACCATCGCCTTGAGGCCGGCGTCGGTAAAATCGCGCGTGTTCGCGTTGCCCTGTTTCTGGCCGACGCGCACCGTCGCGGTGATCTGCCGGTCGTATTGGACAAGATTGGTGGTGATCGACGAGTTGGCCCAGCGGGTGCCGGAGCGTTCGCTCGCGTTCACATTGACTTCCACCGCGTCGGCCTTGGCCAGGTTGATGACCTTGTCGACGAGCGCTTTGACTTCGTCTCTGGTAAGCATAGGCTGCGGATGCTACGGGCGCGATGTGCACCCGTCAAGGAGTGGCTCAGGCGAGACCGCGGCGACGTCGCAGCCACCACTCGCCGCCGAGCGCCAGCGCGAAGGGAAGAATCCACCATGGCGAGCGCATCGGGTGCCATTCGACGCGATGGCCGGCCGGCCGGGTGGCGCCGCGGATCGCCGCACCCAGACTGGCGATCTGGCCAATCGACGTCACCCGGCCGCCGCGTGCCGCCACCCAGGCCGCGAGCGCTGCGCGATTGTTCGGTGCAGGATGGGACGCGCCTCGCGCCACGATCAGCGGCACGCTCCCGCTTGCGCCGTCGCCCGCAACCGCCAGACGCCAGCTGCCCGGAGTAACCGGCGCGTCGATACGCCCGACGAATTCCCCGGCCGATGTTCCAGGCCAGAGACGCACCGACACCGCACTATCAGCCGTTCCCGCGCGCTCGAGATGCGCGGTAACCGCCGCGTGCACCGGATCGTTCCGCGCGGCGGCCACCGACGTCCACTGCAACGCCGCGCCCCGCAGCGTGACTTCGACGGCGACGCTCTCGCCCGGCGACGCGACGCTCGGCGAAATCTGAATGTCGACCGGCGGCGGGACTGCGCTCGCCATGCGCGCCAGCGTCGCGCGCCAGAACGCATTGAATGCTGATTGCGACGCATCGCGGAATTGCCACGCGTCAAAGGCGCCGCTGACGAGCAATCGTCCGGCACCGATATCCGATTGCCAGATGACCGCGTGGCGTGCGGTCGAATCGCGTCGCGCCGGTGCGGTGGCCAGCGCGACCGCGCCTGGCGGCAGCGGGTCAGGCCACGCGAACTGTGTCGCCTCGAGCGCACCACTGTCTGCGGCCGTCTGTGCGATACGCACCGCTGTGCCGCTGCTGTCCTGACTCCACGCGCTCGCGCCGGCAAGACCTTCGTACGGACCGTGCGCATACTGGTCGAGCAGGAAGATCACGCTGCCGCCGCGGCGGCGCATGAAGGCGTCGAGTCCCGCCACGTCTGCCGGCGTGAGCGCTTCGGGTGCGCCAACGACCACGGCGCGATACTGCCCGATGAGCGCAAGATCGTCGAGACGCCCCGGCGGCTGGCCCTCATTGGTGCTGATGCCGCGCGAGGTCACCACGCGGCTCGCCACGACAAAGCGATCGTCGTCCGACACCGCGCGGCGCACAAAGGTCGACTGCCACGATGGCCGCGGATCAAAGAAGAGCACCGGCCACGGCACGTTCCGCACGTCGATCGCGCGATCGGCATGAACGCCAGCTCCATCGTTGGTGAAGCGAGCGGTCACGTCGAGCATCACCGCGCCGGTGGTCGATGGCGTATACGAGAGTGTTGTCGTCAACGGCGCACTGTCGCTCGTTACCGGAGTGGTGACACGGTCGAGCGCAAGACCGTCGCCCGTGCGCAACGTGAACTCGACCGTGCGGCCGCGCGCGTGCACGGCGCTCGCGACCGCGGTAATCGCAGTCCGCGCATCGAGCGGCGTGGTTTGGGGGGACTGGACCCGTTCGAGTCGCAACTGCGGGCCGCTGCTATCGTCGGTCACCGCAAAAGTCGGCGCAGGAATGCCGTCCGCATCGCGCGGGACCTGGTCGCCCACCAGCACCGCCGCGTCGGCGGCGGCAAACGGGGCGGGTATCAGTGCAACGCTGCCGCCGAGGGCGCGCGAGACGCGCGCGGCAAAGGCGGAGTCGTGCGGCGTGGCGATGAGGGCAACGAGGGGCCGCGAATCATGGTGCGACGTGATCGCGGGATCGACGACCGCGGCGACGGCGATCGCGAGCGCGATGCCGCGCAGTGCCCGGCGTGTGACCAGATCCCCGTTCACGGCGAGGTGCGTGGCCGGCGCAACGCGTCAGTCAGTGCGCCGGCCAGCTGGTCGTCGGGCGTCGCGGTCGTTGCATCGGGTGCGGCCGGCAAGTCCGTCCGCAGCGCCTGCGCCAATGCGGTGGTGGCGCGGTCGAGCAAGCCATGCGCGTCGGCGGTGCGGCCGCTGTGCATTGCCGCCGCCGCGTCGGTGAGCAGCGTGGCGACACCACGCAGCGACTCGGCCGATGGGTCGACCGTGAGCACGCCCTGCGCGAGCACCGTGGTGTTGGCGGCGGCGTCGGCAGCAAAGTTGCCCGTACCAGCGAGCGATGCGATCGATACCAGCGAACGGCGCAGTGCCGTCGCGCGCGGATCGACCGGTGGCGTGGTGGCCGGCAGCACGTCGCTCGTGACCGCACCGAGCGCGCCAGTCAGGCGGCGCGTGAGATCGAGGCGCTCGTGTTCGGTGAGCGCGCGAAGGATGAGGCGCTTGTGCGAAAACGCGCGCTGCAGTTGCGTCAGCGCCTGGTGCTCATAGCCGAGGGCCTCGGGGAGCGTTGCGTCGGTCAGGGACTTGTCGGCGCGACTCATGAAGCGGATCGCGCCCAGCAGTGCGTCGCGCCCCTCATTGACCATCCGTCCCGCGGCGAGTTCGCTCTCGCCCTCCGCTTCGGCCGTTTCGTTGAGCTCGGACATGCTCGTCGGTTCCGACCCGAGCTCGCCGCCCATCATGAACACGAACTCCGCGCGCACTCTCCGCTGCTCGGCCGCGATATCGGCGGCGGAATCGGCGTAGGTGGCCGCGGGCATGCTGCCTTTGCGCGCGAGCAGGTGTTCGGTCTTGAGGATCACCATCTGCTGGCTCACCGCGTAGCGCGCCTCGTCCGGATCCATTGCCAGGCCAAAGGCCGCATCGGCGCCCGGCTCCAGTACGTCGGCAAGGAACGCGTCGGATTCGACGGGGACGGTACCCGGTCGCGTATCGGCTGCCACGGCTCGGTAGACCACCATGTCACCCTGATCGAGCTTGAGCGAATCCAGCGGCCAGTTGGCGTGCGCGGTCCAGGTGCGCGCGTCGGTGCGGTCGATGATGAGCGGCGTCTCGCCCTCGGTGAAGGTGAAGCGTTCGCCCGAGCCCGCCACCTTGGTGTACTTGAGGCGCAGGGAGGCCAGGCCGATGTCGTCGCTCGCTTCCACGCGAAGCGTGATGGTCTGATGCCCATCATGCAGATGCAGATCCTTGCCCGGCAGAACGATTCGCACGTGCGGTGGGTTGTCGGCTGTCACCGCGAGCCCGAGCAGGCGGCGCGCACCGGTGTGGCCATTGCCGGAGGTCGCCTGGAATGCGATGTAGCCGTCGGCGTCGGCGACCAGCTCGCCGTGATAGATGGCTGCCGCGCGCGCGGCGAGTGGTTGCGTGCCGTGCAGCGTCTCCATTGTCACACCGGCGGCGCGCGCCTGCACGTCGAGCTCGACACGGCTGCCGGCGAGCGCAGCGACGCGCGCCGGGTTGTGCAGTGTCCGCGTGGGCTGACCCGCATAGGTCGGTGGAATCACCGTCACGTCGATCTGCAGAATGTCCGCGGCCGCGGCGGGCGCCAGCAGGTGTGCCGCGACCGGCCCCGGGTGATGCAGCGTGAGCGACCAGAGCAGCGCGCCGGCCGCGATGCAAACGAATGCATTGCGCGCCGGAAACACGGTGGACAGCCGCAGTTGCTCCGTGAGGTGGGCCGCTCGTTGCCAGACCAGTGCGGCGACCGCCTCAGGCGTGCTCGCGTGGTCGGCCGTCAGTTCCACCGCGGTGATCATCAGGTTGCGGCACTCTGGAGCGCGGCGCTCGATGTCCGCGACGGTGCCGCGGCGCAGTATCATCGACATGGCGCCGACCACGTTGCCGATCGCCACCAGAATCACCGCATTGATGATGGTGGTCCGCGGCCATGCCCCGGCCGGCCAGCCGGCAAGGCCCAGTCCGAATGCCAGCACCAATCCCACTGCGACGCCGTACGCCGCGCCGATCCGCGCCCGGCGCCGACGTGCGCGGGCAACAAAGGCGGCAACGGCCGCGGCGTCAGGCGACATGAGGCTGAATCTGGTCGCCGCCGCCGTCCTGCGTGCGGTTGCGGAGCCACGCCTCGACGCCGAGCAGTGTCAGGGCGGCGAGCCAGAACCAGCGGCCATCCGAACTGCCGCGTTCGGGATCGCCGGTGCGGTGTGTTGTTGCGACAGTCGCGGGCGGCCGCTGCCAGGCGCGCAGCACTCCATCATCGAGCGTTGCCGGTTCGAGTTCGGCTGGCGGCGCCCCGAGTGACAAACCGCGCCGCAGTGCGGCGATCAGCGTGGCCGAGGCAATACTGCCCGGATCCATGTCGGCAAAGAGCAGCAGCTCCTGGCGACCGTCGGCGGCACGCGTGGCGGCGGCCCGGAGGGCCGCAGCAAGTGTGTCATCGCGCGTGACCGTCGCAAACAGATCCGCCATCCACGGCGCGAGGGTCGCACTGCTGCTCGCGGTGAGCGCAGACCACTCCGCGGCGCCGCGATAGACGATCGTCACGGCGCGGGCGGTGTCGAAGGGCAGTGCGGCGCCCGTGGTCGCGGCCGCCGTCATTGCGGCGTCCCCTCGGGCACGCTCGGCGGGTGCGGTCAGGAGCGTGATTGCCGGATCGCGATCATCGCTCGTTGCGGGCTGAGCGGTCCAGTCGACGGCGGTGTTCTGTGCTGTTGCCATGATCTCTGCGGTGACGGTGTTGCCGTTCACACGGGTGCGCAGCGGCGCGATTGGTGCGCTTGTCGCCACCCGAACCAGTTGCACACCGATATCCGATGTCACGGCCGCGACGCTCGCGCTGTCGAGCGCTCCGACCTGAAAGTCCGAGATGATGACGATCTCGCGCCGCCCTGTCTGGGTCGCCAGCCACGCGGCTGCACCTCGCACGGCCCGCGTCGGCTCAGCGGTTTCCACGATTGTGGCGAGTGGTGCGGCGGCCGCGAGTGCCGCGGCGCGCTGGCGCGCCATGGTAATTAACGGTATAGCGCCGTCGCCAGGCCGCCGCATGCTGGCGCTGGTGTCGACCACGATTGCGCGGGCGAGTACCGCATCGAGTGCCGCCTGCCGGTGCCTGGTCAACAGCAGTGGCGCGGCGAGCGCGGCGGCAACCAGTGCCAGCATGCTCGCGCGCACCAGCAGGAGCAGTACGTCGTGGATCCGGGTGCGCCGCGTGGGCGTCAGCCGCGCAATGTCGAGAAAGCGAAGCGTCGGAAACGGCTGTACCCGCGCGGGACCGCGGCCGAGAAGATGGAGCAGGATCGGGATCGCAATGGCGGCGAGTCCGGCCCAGCCCCATGGGTTCTGCCAGATCACGCGCCGACTCCGGTCGGGACCCCAGCGCCACTCCCGCGTCGGGCAAGGAGGTAGTGGCGGAGCGCCGTTTCCGGCGGTGTGTCCACACCGATGAGCGCGTAGTCGATCCCATCGCGCAATGCCGCGGTGCGACAGCGTTCGAGAAAGGCGCTCACCGCCGCGCGATAGACCGGTGCCGCGGCCCGCGCATCGAGGATGCGCCGCGCGCCCGATTCGAGATCGGCGAATTCCACGGCGCCATCGTATGGCAGGTCGCGCTCGTCGCGCGAGATCAGTTGCAGCATGGCGACGTCGTGGCCACGGCGCACGGCTTGTCTCAGTTCGCGGCGGGTCGCGTCTTCGGCGTCGTAGAAGTCGGAGATGGTTGCGAGGAGGCCACGGCGCGCAAGCAGTTGGGCCGCCCGTGCGATCGTACGGGGGCCGTCCCAGGTGGTGTCCGGCGCGAGCTGGTCGATCTGCGCGATGAGGGCGCGCAAGTGGGGCCGTCCGCCGCGCGCCGGCAGATAC
>DATAVM010000090.1:0-73091 GCA_036267775.1 Gemmatimonadales bacterium | reverse complement strand
GCACGAATCACGGGGCGGACCATGGGACGGTGGTGCGAAGCGGCGTCAGTGCGCCATCGGGGCGGGTCGGGGTGCAGGGATCGCACTGCAGGCGCGCAGCACCACTGTCCCATGGTCACGCCCGCGCCGAGATCCTTCGCTACCCTCCGGATGACAAAAAAAGGCCCAAGTCTGTCAGCGCCGAGATCCTTCGCTGCGCTCAGGATGCCAAAAAAGGCCCAGGTCTCACGCCTCAATTCGTCAGCGTGATATCCACCCCGCTCCGCGGTTTGACGAACCACGTCCCATCGCCACGCGGCACCAGCACGCCTTCCACGTTGAACGTCAATCCGATTGCCCATACGCTATGGGACAACTGAAAGAGCTCATCGATCAGCACGTCGGTGGTCTGCGTACTGTCGTTGGGATCGGCGATGCGAACGACAAAATCCGGCGGCATCGGCAAGGTGTCCACGATCTTCGTACCCGCCGTAATCACCACGAGGGCGGCGTCGAGCTTGCCACCATTCGCGGTGCGGGCTTGCGCGACGGTCACATGCACCGGGACCGGCGCCGTACCGAGCGCCACGTCTCCCACGATGCCGTCGGCGAGCACCGGTTGTCCGAGCGCGGTTCCGGTCGTGCCGAGCACGAGGACGGAGTCGCCAATGTTGTCGCCGTTGCGGCCCGGGCGATGCGTCGAATTGGTGACGCGGATGCTGCCGCTGCTGTCTGCCATGTACGTGGACGAGTCATGGGAGAACTGCATCGGGGAGACCACAACGCCGCGGAGAATCACGCGCTTCCCTGCCGCCAGCGTGCGCGCCTGGGCGATGCTCACCTCGGTGAATCCGACGCGGATGAGCCGCGTCGCTACGCCGGAGTCCGCCGTGAGACGGACCAATCCGGTGTCTCCCGCGACAACGCCGATGGAATCGCCCAGGGAATGACGATCGAGTGCCAGCCGGTAGGAGCCGACCGGCAGCGAGTCGAAGATCACATCACCGGCGCTGTCCGCGGTGCCAACGCGTACGGTATCGCTGCCGGCAGCCGCGAGAAGTACCACGCGCTCACCGGCAAACGTCGTGTCAAACGTGGTGATTGACTGCGAGCCATCGCGGTCGAGATAGACCTTGACGCCGATCCCGCCCTGACTCAGCGCCGGAAACCCGAGGCTCTGCCCGGCATTGGAACACGCCGTCGCGGCAAAGAGCAGCAGGGCGAACAGTGAACGTGTGCGCATATCAGTTCCCCACCTGGAGGCCCACGCGCAGCGTTCGCGATCCGTCGCGGCGGCTGAGCAGCTGGCCGAAGTGCGTGTTGGCAATCAAGGGCAGAACGATCTGCCCTGCCGCGTTGGTGCTCATGCTGCCGTTTGGATCGACCAGCACCGCCGCACGGTCCATCAGACCGGTCGCGGTGCCGACCACATTGAATCCATCGACCGTCACCGCAAGGTGACGTCCCAGCGCCAGTGACGCATGCAGATCGAGCGCCTGCACCATGCCGTCGCGGCAACTGTTGCGCGCCACGAGCTGGCCCGACTGGCTCGACAGGCAGCCATTGGCCGCCGCGAGTTGCGTCATGCCGGGAATGCTGGCGTCGATGAACGCCGGATCGTTGTTTCCCGAGCCGTCGCCGTTGGCGTCCACACCGGCGCGGAACCCTGGTGTGAACGGCAGCCCGGAGCGCAGCCGATACTGCGCCGCGAGCGTGATCGGCGACTTGCCGTGGAATTGCAGCGTTGCGGCAAAGCGATGCGGAATGTCCAGATCGGACGGACCGTCGTCCCAGGATACACCGTTCAGTCCGCCGGGAAAGGGCGACAGGTGATCGGCCGGGTTGGCGCTCAGTTCGCCCACCAGGTTGTCGGTGGTCCGGGAATAGGTGTAGGACACGAAGAACGTGAACCCTGTGGTGAGCCGGCGCTCGAGCATGGCGGTGGCTTCGTAATCGTCATCGTACCCGGTGGACGCAAGACCGTAGACCATATCGAAGTCCACAAAGCGGCGGTTCGATCCGACGGCCGGTGTGATCAGCCCGCCGAACTGCTGCAGCGTGCCCCACACGGGACGGCCTTCGGTGGTGGTCGCCACCGGATCCTGAATGAGATTGAGGTCGCTGCGGCGCAGCAGATAGTCACTGTGATGGTAGGCGCCGCTCAACGTCAACGTCGTGGCACCGTTGACCTGCCGAACGAACGAAAGCTCGCCGGTGAACGCGCGCGGCAACCGCACATCGGGTGCAAACATGGTGATGGCCGGGCCGACCACTGGCGCGGTGCTGCTGCCGCCAAGACCCGGCCAGGCCAGGGCACCGGTGGCGCGCCGCACGGTGACGTCACCGTCGTATTCCTCCGCCTCGCTCAATGCAGTCACGTCATAGCTGCCCGCGACCAGGCCCACATTGCCACGCACGGTGGTTCGCCCGTCGCCGCTGGGATCCCACGCAAAACCGGCTCGCGGTCCCGCCAGGCCTTTGGCGAGATGCGGCAGGAGGTTGCTCGGCAGGCCCGAAGCGTTCTCCCACGCGATGTTCGCCTTGCCGGTGCTGTCGGGGACCTGCTCCATCTGATAGCGAATGCCACCGGTCAGCAGTAACGCGGGCGTAATGTGCCATCCGTCTTCGGCAAACAATGCAATGTCGGTCACGCCAATGCCCGGCACCGTGCCGGCGTGCGTGGCCTGATAGAATGCGCCCTGCTGGCTCGCGAATCCGGCAACATCGCCAAAGCTGTAGACGCCGCCGCTTCCCGGCACCCAGTCGTCGGTGACACTGCGATGCAGCAGCGTTCCGCCGAACTTGAGCGTGTGGGCACCGCTGTGATAGGTGAATGTCTCCGACGCGTTGATCCCGGTCTCGCTGAAATCGCCCGGCAACGTGGGGCTGGTGCCGATGGCGGCGCCTTCATCCACAAAGGCGGTGTACGCGAGCGACGCTCCGGTCCAGTTGCGTGTACCACTATGGACGCCAAAGCGTGTCTCGCTCACCCAGTTGTCACCAGTGGTGGTGTACGCGATCGCGCTGGAGAAATCGTGGGCATCGAGCAACGAGCCCGCACCATTGGTCGCGTCGCCGCCGAGATCGGGACTCGCTTCGGTCCACGACGCAACGCCGATGCGCGCGGCAATGTTGCTCGTCTTTCCCAACTGCCAGTCGACGCGACCCATCGCGCTGCCGCCGCGCCAGGTGCGCACGGTGGGCGCGAGCCATGAATTCACATTCTGACTGCCATGGGCCAGCGCGGCGGTGCGAATCGCTCCCGCCAGGTCCGCCGGTTCGCCCGGCGCCGTGCCCAGCTCAAATGGCACCGCCGTCGGCTGAGCGAGCCGCTGGTAATTCGCGGTCACAAACCACGCGCCAGTGTCCCCCTTGATGGCACCACCAGCGGTAAAGCCCGCGGCGGCCGAGAAGGTGCTGGAGTCGGCCGGGTTGTCGGCGGTCGCGCCGCCGAGGCTTGCGCTGCTGGCCTGGAGCCACGGGTGAAAGTGCGTGCCGCTGTTTCCCGATGCGGTCTGCGCATTGACGATGCTGCCGAGCGTGCCGGGCCATTCCACATCGCTGCCAAAATCGAGCACGCTGATCTGCTGCATGCCATCACGCGAGAAGACCGGCGTGGTGATCGGTGCCTCGAGTTGACCGGGATGGCGCAGCAACGACTCCTCAACACCATCGACGACGAGGTGCGAAAAGGTCGGCGGCAATCCCGTGGCGGCGCCAGCAAGGCCGTCGCGATCGTCCCCGCTCGATTGCAGCTGCGAGAGACCGCGGGCGATATCGGTGATGTCGCGTCGCCAATCGAAGTCGCTGGCGAGCACTCCCAGAGCGGAGGTGCCGCCGGTCGCACCGCGCATGGTCACTACCGCGACCTGATCCTCGACCGATGTGATCGGCGGCGGCCGATGCGTCAGATGCAACGCGACGTGCGTCATCGCACCGGGCACGACCGTGATATTCCGGGCCCGCACCGGCTGATAGCCAAGTTGTTCGGCGAGAATGGCGTAGTCGCCAGGAGTCACCACCGGCAGTTCGACGTTCCCCGCATGATCCGTCGTCAGAGTGCGGAACGCGGCGCCGCGACGTTCGAGGGTGACCAGGACGTCACGGATCGGTGCGCCATGCTCATCGACCACGGTGGCGGAGAGCGCGCCTACCGTCAGGCTCTGGGCCGCAAGCGGAGCCGCGCAGAAGGCGAGGCAACTGGCGGCAAGGGTTGCGCGGAGCCACGGCGGCAGGCGCCGTGGAAGTGGCTCGTAGGACATGGCCATCCCGGTTCAGGAGCACGGCCCGGAGGCAAGAACGCCGCCGGTAACAGGGTCCCATGGTGCAGGAGCGGTGCCACGCAGGCCGGAACGGAGGCAATGGAGCGCTTTCCGTCGTGGATCGGGCGGCGCGGCGGACCAGCGCACCGACTGGCGCCACCCCCCACAATCGTCCATTCGATGCATATTCCAGCCCCGTGCCCCGCCTGGCCTTTCGTGGTCGCCTCTTCTTTGCGCTCCTCTTTGTGAGCGCCATCCCCCTCGTCCTGCTCACGGCCCTGGGGGTGTATTCGCTGCGTCATGCCCAGCAATTCCGTGGTATTGCGGGCGTTGCCGCGGTGGACAGCACTGCGCGGCCCATGTTCGACGCACTCGCCGGAACCGACCTGCCCGACTCGGTGCGGGCGACCGTCGCGCGCCACCGCACGGCGGACAGCGCGCTGGTCGAAAACGACAGTCACAGCCGCTTCCTGACCAGAATCTGGCCACAGGGCGCGACCCTCGCGGTCTTCCTGGCAGCGTTGCTGTCGCTCATCGCCGCAATCATCGTGGCGGGATGGCTCGCCCGGCAGTATTCCGCCCCACTCGACGAAGTGGTGGCCTGGACCGGGCGGATCCGCCGGCATGAGGCGCTTCCGGCTGATCCCGACCGGGGAGCGATCCCCGAATTCGGTCAGCTCCAGGCGGCGCTCCGCGAGCTGCAGCAGGGACTCGAGCAGGCCCGGTCGGCGGAACTCGAAGCGGAGCGTTTGCGCGCGTTTGGCGAAGTGGCGCGGCGTGTCGCGCACGAAATGAAGAATCCGCTGACGCCGATCCGCCTGGCGCTGGCGCAGTTGGCGCGGCGTGCCCCGGAGGATTTCCGGGACGAGCTGGAAGTGATCGCGGCAGAATCGGCGCGGCTGGAAGCGATGGCCCGCGAATTCGCCGAGCTGGGACGGCTGCCCGAGGGTGTTGCATCGGCTGTCGATCTCCGCGAACTCATGGAAGATCTGCTCCGCAACACCATTCCCGATGGGATGGTGCGCCGCTTTCAATGCGAGGCGGAGAGCACGGCCGTTCAGGGACATTACGATCCGTTGCGCCGCGCCTTCAGCAACATTCTGCGCAACGCCGTGGAGGCCTGTCACGGCGAAGGGGCGATTGCAGTGACGTTGCGGCGACACGGCACCGCGGTGCAGGTGGCGGTGAGCGACAGCGGGCCCGGCATTGCCCCGGACAAGCGTGAGCTGATCTTTCGTCCCTACTATACGGAAAAGGGCGACGGCACCGGCCTCGGCCTGGCCATTGTCCGCCAGACGATCGAACAGCATCGCGGCACGATCACGGTGACCGACACTCCGGGTGGTGGTGCGACGTTCCTGATCGATCTTCCGACCACCGAGCGCGAGGCGGCAGCGTGACCAAGATCCTCATCGTCGACGACGAGCCGAATATCCGCCGCATGGTCGGTGCACTTCTCAAGGTTGAAGGCTTTGAAGTTGCCGAGGCGGCCAACGGCAACGCCGGGATTCTGGCAATCCCCGACGTGCTGCCGCAGATCATCCTGCTGGATCTGATGATGCCGCCCGGGCCGGACGGGCTCGCCACGCTCGAGCGGATCCGATCGACCGACAGCGAAATTCCGGTGATCATGATGAGCGGCAAGGCGCAGCTGGCCGACGCGGTGCGTGCCGTCCAGATGGGCGCCTTCCAGTTTCTCGAAAAGCCGCTGGCGCCGGAGTCGCTGCTCGTGGCGGTGCGGTCCGCGGAAACGCTGGTGCGGACACAGGCGGAAAATCGCGCTCTGCGCGCCGCCCTTGGGCCCCGCCCTACGCTGGTGGGATCGAGCAGTGCCATCGAGCATGTGCGCCAGTTGATCATGCAGGTCGCGCCCACCGAAGCCCGCGTGCTCATTCTGGGCGATTCCGGCACCGGCAAGGAGCTGGTGGCAAACGCAATCCATCGCTACTCGGCGCGCGCCCGCCGGCCCTTCATCTCGATCAATTGTGCCGCCATTCCGCGCGACCTGCTGGAGAGCGAGATGTTCGGGCACGAGCGCGGCGCATTCACCGGTGCGACCGATCGCCGCACCGGCCGCTTTGAGCTCGCCGACACCGGCACACTCTTTCTCGACGAAGTGGGCGACCTGCAGCTCGAGGCGCAGGCCAAGCTGCTGCGCGTGCTCGAAAGCGGCGAGATCCAGCGCATCGGCGCCGAGCGGACGCAGCGCGTGGACATCCGGGTGCTGGCGGCCACCAATCGGCCGCTGGAGAAGGCGGTGCAGAACGGCGCGTTTCGCGAGGATCTCTATTTCCGTCTCAACGTCTTTCCGATCATGGTGCCGCCGCTCCGCGACCGGATGAACGATCTGCCGGAACTGGTCGAGCATCTTGCCGCGCGACTCAGGCCGCGCCACCCGCCGCGGTTTACCGCCGACGCGATTGCCGCGCTGTCGCTGCACAGCTGGCCCGGCAATGTGCGTGAGCTCGCCAACATCGTCGAGCGGCTGGCGATCGTCGGTGGTGATGAAGTGACCGGCGAGCTGGTGCCGCGCGTGTTGCGTCTGGCACCGGCCGCCCCGGCAAGTACTCCGGCGACGTTCACCGACAATGGCCACGGACTCAGCGAACGGCTCGACAGCTTCGAGCGTGATCTGATCAGCGGAGCGCTGGCGACGGCAAGCGGCAACATCGCCGAAGCCGCCCGACTCCTGAAGACCGATCGAGGGAACCTGTACCGGCGAATGCGGCGTCTCGGCATTCGCGGAGGAGGGGAATCATGAGGCATCGTCACCGCACTGCGCTCCGCACCGCCATCGTGCTGGCCGCCGTTGCGATTCCCGGCCGGGCTCCGGCCCAGAATCCCGTCACCCATCCGCTGGACATTGGCGGCCCGCCCGGACCCGGCGTCACGCACAGCTGCCTGACGGATTCGGTGCTCAACGCGGCGGTGGCCAGCTTCAACGGCGCCGCCGCCACGCGCATCACAGGGGGCGTGATTCCCGCGACGACCACCATTCAGTCGCAGGGCGCGCTGGCGGTGTTCGGCGCGTCGGTGCGGATTGACGGCACGGTGCTGAATGATGTGGTCGTGATCAACGGCGACCTGCGCATCACCGCTACGGGCCACGTCTCCGGGAACATCACGGTCCTCGGCGGCAATCTTCGCATCGACCCGGGAGCGTTTGCACAGGGCCGCCGCATCGAATGCGATGAGCCGGTATCGGCGTCGCGGCAAGGCAGCGGAACCATCACGCTGCAGCACAGCGCGCGGTCACTGCTCGATCTGCGTTCCGGTGCGCCGTTTACCCTCGGGCCGATCCGCGGAACGGTCCGGATCGGCGCGAGCGGATATGACCGCGCGGAGGGACTGCCGATCGAAGTGGCGCCCAGCCTGGCGTGGCTCGCGGCACCAAACACCACCGTGCGGTTGGACGCGGCCGGCATTCTGCGCACCTCCAACGATGCGAGCGGCGCGCGCTCCGATGTTGGCGGCCGTGCACGACTGGCCATCACCACCGGTGCGAATCATCCGGTCACGCTTGGCGCGGATGGCGAGTCGACGGTGGTTCCCACGGAGGACCAGGCGTATTCCACGGCCGAGTCGAGTCTGTCGGCGTTGCTGCTGCGGCGCGACTATCGCGATTGGTATCTGCGCAAAGGCGGCGGTGCATTCATCGGCTGGCAGGCCGCGCCCAACCTCTCCCTCAACGGCCGCTGGGATAGCGCCCGCGAGACGACGCTGAGCGCGCAGGATGTCTTTTCGTTCGCGCGCAATGACGAGGCCTGGCGTCCCAATCCGCTGATCGACGACGGCACCTACCAGACGTTGTCGCTCACCGGCACGTGGGACACGCGTGACGACGCAACGCATCCGACCTCGGGCCTCTACGTGAGCGGCACGCTGCAGCATGTGCGCAGCGATGATCTGACCGCGGTCTCGCTCCCGACCACCATCCGCGCCGCGATGCCGTCGACCGACTACGCCGAGACCGAGCTCGATTTTGACGCGCGGCTCTACCTTCGCCTCGATCCCGTGGAAAGCGTGCATCTGCGCTTGAGCGGCGGCGGCTGGCTGAGCGGCGATCCGCTGACCATCCAGCGGCGGCGTGCCGTTGGCGCCGGTGATGATCTCACCGCCTTCGATTTCCGTGAATTCAATTGCGACCGGGAACGCCGCCCCAACAGCGCGACGCCGGCGCTCTGCGACCGCACCATGGCGGCACAGATCGAGTTCCGCCGCACCATCGGTCTCAACATCCGGGCTCGCATCGCCGGCTATGACGTCGGCGTACATCGCCCCGCACTCGTGGCGTTTGGCGATGCGGCGGGCGGCTGGCTTGCCGGCGACAGTGCCGGATTCGTGCCGACCAACCGGATTCAACGCTTGAGTGAATGGCACAGCGATGCCGGTGTCGGCATCGATGCCGGCACGTTCGGCTTCTATGTGGCCCACGGCTTTGCCGTCCACGAGCCGCTGCGGCTCGTCATTCGCCTGACGCCGCGGTTCTGAGCGGGACGGTGCGCCGGCTGCTCGTCCTGCTCGCCGTTGTGCTGACCAGCGTCGCCTCCGCGGCGCGGGCGCAGCAGCACGTCGACATCGCGGGGTCGCTCGATCCGGCGTCACCGGGAGGCGTGCAGTATCACCTCGCGAATTTCCTCGATGACCCGCAATTGCGCGAAACGCTCGACGACGAGATCGCCATCAACCTGCACTGGACCGTGCAGCTCTGGCGTCGCCGCGGCATCGGCATTGGCGCCGAACAGGGGGAGAAAACGAGCTGGAACGTGCTCATCAAGCATGTGGCCGTCACCAATCTCTATGCCGTCAGAACGATCACGCCGGGACGGCAGCACAACGAGCGCTTTTCGGCCGATTCGCTGCGCCGCAATCTGGATCAATGGTTTGGCTTTACCCTCACGCCATCACGGCCGGGCGACTGGTATTACACGATCGATCTGAGCATCTCGACGCTGAGCGACGCGGATATCGCCCGCTTGCAGCAGCAGAATGATCCGGGGGGAAGTGTCTTCGGGAAGGCACTCGATCTCTTCATCCTCAAGCGATCGGTGCAGAGCCTGCAGCTGCACAAGCAGACCGAATCGTTCACCTTCCCGATCCGGCACTAGCGTCAGCGCGGCCGGATGGCCGCCAGCGCTTCTTCCCCATAAAAGATGCGGATGTACTTGAGCTGTGCCGCCGTGAGCCGGCGAATGGCCCATGACAGGTGCACAAAATGCGGTTCCGTCGGTGCCTTCAGCGGATGCATGCCCAACTCTTCCGGCAGATGACTGCCCTTCCGCGTGTTGCAGGCCGAGCACGCGGTCACGACGTTGTTCCAGTCGTTGGAACCGCCCCGCGATTGCGGAATGACGTGATCGCGCGTGAGACATTCGCGCAGGCGCAACTGCATCTGATGCCGGCCGCAGTACTGGCAGGTGTAGGCATCGCGGGCAAAGAGGAAGGTGTTGGTGACCTGGCGACGGAAGCGGCGGGGGACGTGCACAAAGCGGACGAGACGAATGATGGCGGGTCTCGGCATTTGCATTCGAACGCTGCGTATCAGCTCGTCGCCATCCGCCTCGACGATCTCGGCCTTTCCCTCGATGACAAGACGCAGGGCGCGCCGGGTGGGCACCATGGTCAAGGGTTCAAACGAGGCATTGAGAGCCAGGCAGCGCACTGAGACTCCCCCGAGGAAGGCTGAAACGGGTCTCTAGATGGATACCTAGGATCGGTAACTGTTACAAGGTCGGACGTTTTGGCCGCTCAACCACGCGGTTTTTGGCCGGTTTCAATGCACCCGCCGTCCGCCAAGCCACGTCGCCAGGACGTCGGCTGGGCTGCCAGCAAGCACGGCTTCCTCGGGGGTTTGCGTCGCCTCGACCCGGATGGCGGCCAGGTCCGCCCACTTCCCCCGACTGAGTGAGCCGGTGGCGGCCGCCAGGTTGAGCGCCTCCGCGCCGCCCAGTGTGAGTGCCCGCAACGTCTCGGCGGCGTTCCAGCCGGTGAGGGTCCGCGCAATCCGTGCCTCTGCCAGGAGGTCGAGTGGCGCCACGCTGGCTTCGGAATCGGTGCCGAGGCCAATGCGAAGCCCCGTGTCGGCGTAGCGGGCGATAGGCGCGTCGGCGTGGTGATGATGGCGATTGCTGCGCGGACAATGCGCGATGGCCGCGCCGTGCCGGGCGAGGAGTGTTGCGTCGGCGGCATCGGTGTGAATGGCATGGGCGCAGATGGTGCGCGGCGAGAGCACATCATGATGTTCAAGCCACGCGACCGGTGAAATCGGCGCGGCGGTGATCGGAGCGACGCCGCGACTCTTGAGAAAGTCCGCAAAGCTGCCGGTGAAGTCGCGCAGGAGTGCGGTCTCGTCCGCCGGCTCCGCAATGTGCACTGCGATCGGCACCCCGTGCGCTCGCGCCAGTTCCGCCGTGGCGCGGTAGACCGGCCCGCTCACGGTATAGGGCGCGTGCGGGGAAACACCGATGGTCACGCGGCCGGTGGCATGACGCGCAAGGTCGTCAAGCTCGCGCGAGAAGCGCTTCATCGTGTCGCGCGCGTCGCCCTGATGCAGATCGAAGACCTCATGATGCGCCACGCCGCTCGCGCCGAGATCGTCGAGTGCCGCAATGACGGAGCCGGTATTGCCCATGTCGCAAATGGTGGTGACGCCGGCGGCCCAGCTCTGGCGAATACCGCGCTGCGCCGCCAGAAAGAACTCCTCTGGCGTGCGGCCGGCCTTGAGCGCGATGATCTGCTTGATCCAGTTCCAGAACTCGGGTGCATCGGCCTGGCCGGCAAAGCCGGTCAATTCGAGATGCGCGTGTGTGTTGACGAGACCCGGAATGATTGCCGCATCGGCCATGTGCTGCTGCTCGGCGTCCGGCGGGCGCGGCACAGCGATGTCGGGACCAACGGCCGCGATGCGCCCTTGAGTGTCGACGAGGATTGCGCCTTCGGAAATCGCCGCGCCATCCACCGGGATCACCCACGGCGCGGTGATGCGCAGCATCACGGGCCGCCGCTGGCCGTGCCGACGCTGGGCACCGATGCGGCCTGCGACGGTGGCGTCCAGTCGGCTGGCTCGGGACGCCGCGAATAGATGTCCATCATCATCCGCGTCCATGCCGGCGCGACGATGTAGCCGCCGACGGCGCCCTGCTTGATGGACTGCGGGTGATCAAAGCCCACCCAGATCCCGGCGACGACATCGGGCGTGAAGCCGATATACCACGCGTCGCGGAAATCATTGGTGGTGCCGGTCTTGCCGCCGGCGGGCACATGGAAGCCCGCGCCCCAGACCGCATCCGAGGCGGTACCGTACTTGACCACACCCTGCAGCGCCTGGTTCATCGTCCAGGCGACGGTGGGATCAACCACCGGGATACGCTGCACAGTCGAATGCCACTTGATCTTGCCGTGACTGTCTTCCACGCGAAGGATCGCGTTGGGGACTACGCGATCACCAAGGTTGGCAAAGACCGAGTAGCTCGAGATGAGTTCGATCGGATATACATCGCCCGACCCGAGGAACATTGACGGGCCCGAATCATTCTTGAGATTGATCGTCGTGAGCCCAAAGCGCTTTGCCTCATCGATCGCGGCCGGAATGCCCACCTTGAGTCCCACGCGCACCGCGATGCTGTTCAACGACCGCCACAGCCCTTCGCGCACCGTCAGCATCGAATCCGTGAAGTACCCTTCATAGTTGACGGGCGACCACGTGTCGGGCGTCTGATTGGGCGGCAATTGCACCGTGATCGCCGCATCGGGCATGCGATCGTCAAAGGTGACGGCTCCGCTTTCGATCGCAGCGGTATAGACGATCGGCTTGAATGACGAGCCGGGCTGGCGCAGCGCCTGCGTGATGCGATTGAATTTGGAATCGGCAAAATCGCGGCCGCCCACCATCGCGAGAATGTTGCCGGTCTTGGCTTCCAGCACCAGCGCACCGCCCTGCAGATACGGCGTCTCCACCACATCGCTGGCCTCGTCGCCGCGCTTGTCGTGGTATTGCTCATACGTGGGATGCGGATAGTGCCCGCTGCTCTCCACGCGCTCAAGCTGATCGCGTACCGCACGCTCGGCGGCGATCTGCGCGTCGAGGTCGAGCGTGGTGTAAATGCGCAGTCCTTCCTTGTAGAGATCCTTGCCAAAGATCGGCTCGAGCTGCTCGCGCACGTACTCGACAAAGTATTCGCCGACCTCCTGATAGTCGGAGCGCAACGAGAGCTGCAGCGGATACGCCTTCCACTGCTCCGCTTCCACGGGCGTGATGCGGCCGTCGTCGCGCAGGTCGTCGAGGACCAGGTTGCGGCCACGGACCGCATAATCCGGGTGTTTGCGGGGATTGTACGTATCGGGCGCCTTGGGCAGACGCGCCAGGAGCGCGGCCTCCGCCACGTTCACATCGCGCGCAGACTTGCCAAAATACCGGTGCGCCGCCGCCTCGACACCGTAGGCGTGATTGCCGAGATAGATCTGGTTGAGATACATCTCGAGAATCTGATTCTTGGTGAAGTGCTTTTCGATGTCCATGGCCACACGCACTTCACGAATCTTGCGCGGAATGCCGGCGATGCCGGTCTGCGTACGATCGATTTCGTGGGGCCAGAGACTGCCGGCCAGCTGCATCGTGATGGTGGAAAATCCCTGGGGCAGCCCCAGGTGCAGCACCGCTTCCTTGAGCGAGCGCATCACGCCAACCCAGTCGACGCCATGATGCTGATAGAAGCGCTTGTCTTCGACCGCAATGAATGCGGCCGGAATGGCGGGGGACATCTCGCTCAGTGGCAACACGGTGCGGCTGATGAGACCGAAGTCGGTGATGAGCCGGCCGTCGGCGGCGTAGACCTTGGACGCCTGGTCGGGATTGTAGCCGGTGAGGCCTTCGACCGCGGGGCACGCATCATTGGCGCAGGCGCGGTTCCATGCTCCCACGCCCGCCACGACCACAAAGACGATGAACGCCAACAGTGCGACGAGAATCTTGTTGCGGGTCGACGCCGCCTGCCACTTCTCGCGCAGGCGAGTAAAGAAATTGCCCATGCGGTTGAAACTATCATGGCCGCCGCCGGTGTGCTGATCCTGCTCTGGCGCAAGCCGCGCGCGGCTTGCCGCGAACGCCTCGGCAGCCCTAATTAGGGCTGCCTATGCCCACCCTGCTCGAAGCGCTCACGTCTCGTGGGATGGTCCACGATAGCACGCCCAATCTGGCCGGCCGTCTCGTTACGGGACCGATCACCGGCTACGCCGGCTTTGACCCCACCGCGGATTCGCTCCACGTGGGCAATCTGGTGCCCGTGATGGCACTCGCGTGGCTCCAGCGGCTCGGCGGTCGGCCCATCATTCTCGTTGGCGGCGGGACCGGCCTGGTGGGTGATCCATCGGGCAAGAAGAGCGAACGGCCAATGCTCGCGCCGGAAACCGTGGCCGCCAATGGCGAGGCGATTCGCAAACAGCTTGAACAGTTCCTGGATTTCAGTGGTGCCAACGCCGCGCGCGTGCGGGACAACGCCGATTGGCTGGGCGATCTGGGACTGCTGGAGTTCCTGCGCGACACCGGCAAGCACTTCACGGTCAACTACATGCTCCAGAAGGATTCGGTCGATTCACGGATGGAGAGCGGTATCTCGTTCGCCGAATTCTCCTACATGCTGGTGCAGGCATACGACTTTGCGCATCTCGCGGAGGTCGAGCAGTGCGAGCTGCAACTCGGCGGGAGCGACCAATGGGGCAACATCACCGCCGGGATCGAACTCGCGGCGCGACGCGATGGCACCAAGCTGCATGGCCTCACGGTGCCGCTGCTCACCACGGCAGCAGGCGCCAAGTTTGGCAAGAGCGAGAGCGGCAACGTCTGGCTCGATCCGGCAAAGACGTCGCCGTATGCATTTCACCAGTTCTGGTTGCAGACCGAAGATGCCGACGTGGCGCGCCTGCTCAACTTCTTCACCTTTCTCGAGCGCGCGGAGATTGCGACGCTCATGGAGGAGCACCGCGCCGATCCGGGACGGCGCGCCGCACAGCGCCGGCTCGCGGATGACGTCACCGCCCGCGTGCATGGCGCCGATGCCGTGATCCGCGCCACCAAGGCGGCCGCCATTCTCTTTGGGACCGGAGATGTTCGCGATGCCGATGCCGCAACGATCGCGACCGTGGCCGGGGAGATCACCGTCAAGGCAGTCGCGCGTGGCGCCCTCGATGGCGGGCTGGCGATTGCCGATGCTCTGATGACCGCCGGCCTCGCGGCCTCCAAGAGCGAAGCGCGGCGCGGACTTACCGGCGGCGGCTTCTCGGTCAACGGTGTGGCTGCGGATGAAGGGCGGATCGTCACCGCCGAGGACGTGCTGGCGGGCGGGATTGTGCTCTTGCGGAAGGGGAAGCGGAATTGGAGCGGACTCCGGGTGGTCGATTCCTGATGCTGTTCTACGCCGCGGCGCTCGCACTCGCCGCCGCGTGCAGCAGCATGCCCGCCACCGATAACCAGAATCCGATCGTGGTTCCGCCAGCTCCCACCGATTCTTCCCTCGCCGATCTCGGCCTCAATGCGTCACTGAACGGGAAGCAGATGTTTCCCGCCACTGATCTCTGGAATCAGCCGATCGACACGGCACAGATCGATCCCAAGTCCGGTGCGATCCTCGCCCGGATCGGCCTCACGAAAAACCTGCACCCCGATTTTGGTGCCAACATCGACGGCGCGCCATTCGGCATTCCGTACATCGTGGTGCCCGACACGCTGCACCGCTCCACGGTCTCGTTCGACTACGCGGATGAGAGTGATCCGGGCCCCTATCCGATTCCGGCAAATCCGCCGATCGAAAATGGCAGCGACGGGCATCTGCTGGTGATCGTTCAGCACGAATGGAAGCTCTACGAGCTCTTTGGCCTGTCGCAGAACGGCGGGCAATGGTCCGCTGGATCGGGAGCCATCTTCGACCTTGCCAATGGCACCACCCGGCCTGCCGGCTGGACCTCGGCCGACGCGGCAGGTCTCCCGATTCTGCCCGGACTCGTGCGATACGACGAGGTCTACGGCAGGATGGCGATCACTCACGCGCTCCGCTTTACCGTGCAGCACACCCGCGAGGCCTACGTGGCCCCTGCCCGGCACTGGGCAAGTTCGTCCAACGACAGCCTCCTGGCGCCGATGGGGATGCGAGTCCGGCTCAAGGCCAGCGTGGATATCAGCAGCTATCCGGCCCCGGCGCAGGTGATCCTGCTGGCCCTCAAACGCTACGGGATGATCGTGGCTGACAACGGCAGCGATTTTTTCCTTTCGGGCACGGCTGACAGCCGGTGGAACGACGATGTCAACAACACGCTCAAGCAATTGCAGGTCAATGACTTCGAGGTGGTGCGCATGCAGGGGATCGTGACGCCCTGACCCGCCGAATTGGCACGACTCCTGCCCCAGTGCCGTCCGTGCAGACTATTGGCTATTTCGATCCGAGCCCAGGAGCGAGTGGCACGACGCGCTACCTCCTCGAGCTCTTGAGCGGACTCGACCGGTCTCGATACCGACCGGTGGTGTTTGCCCAGGAACCGGCACCATGGCATGCCGATGCCGTGGCGCTCGGCGCGACGATGGTCTACGGCCAGGAAAATCCGGCAACGCCTGCCCCCGGCGGCGGCGCAGCACCACCGGCGACCACACCGAGCGCGCGAAGGCGCTCCGGCGCGGTGGCGTCGCTACGCCGCACGGTCAGCTGGTCCCGGGCGCTCCGCCGCGAAACGGCTGAGCTGGCAGCGCTCTTTGCCAAGGCACCGGTGGATCTGCTGCACAGCAACGTGGCAGGCGACGAGGTGGCACCCATCGCGGCGCAGCAGGCGGGTGTGCCACGCGTGGTCGCCACGCTCCACATCGACCCTACGTACGACATCTTTCATGAACGCACCGGCTGGCTCCATCGCCGCCTCGAACGGAAAAGTTTTCGCGCGCTGGATCTGGCGATCGCAGTGAGCGCGCGCACCGAAGCGGAATGGCGCCTCCGCCTGGGCACGACCGACCAGGCCACGCCGCGATTTGTGGTGGTGCCGAATGGCGTGCGCCTCGACCGCCTCCACCGGCGCGCGCAGATCAATGATGCGAAGGCCGCCCTCGGGATCAACGCCGGCGAATTCGTCATGGGAACTCTCGGGCGGCTCGACTGGGCAAAAGGGTACGGCGATCTGATCGAGGCGCTCCCACGCGTGCTCCAGGCCGTGCCGAACGCGCTCGTTGTCCACGCGGGCACTGGTCCGCTGGCCGCCGACCTCGCGGCCCAGGCCGAACAGCTGGGTGTGGCGTCGCGGGTACGCTGGCTTGGCTTCCGATCCGAAGTGCGCGATCTGCTCGAGGCGTGTGATCTCTATGTGCAGCCGTCATGGTGCGAGGCGCACACGCTGTCCGTGCTCGAAGCGGGCGCGCTCGGGCTGCCGGTGGTGGCGAGCGACGTCGGCGGCCACGCAGAGACGCTCGACGACGGTGCCGCGGGCTGGGTCGTGCCGGCCCGCAATCCCGGCGCGCTTGCGGCAGCGCTGATCGACGCCCGCCGTGATCCGGTTGTCGCCGCCGCGAGGGGCGCGGCACTGGGCGAGCGCGTAACGCAGCGATACACCCATCGCCACATGGTCGAAGCGACCGTCGCACTGTACGACGAGATCACGGCCGGCTGACCGCGCGCGCAGACCGCGCGGTCAGCGATCGAGCACGCGGCGGTACACCGCTGCCGTAGCGGTCACCATATGTTCCTCGAGAAAACCACCAAGCACCCGACGTTGCAGCGATTCGCCGAACGCGCGCGCCTCAGCGGGCCGGGCAGTCATTCCAATCATTGCCTGCGCCAACGCCGGTGCGTCGTGCGTCGGCACGAGCCGCCCGTCGACACCATCGCGAATCAATTCCGGAATGCCGCCAGCGGCGCTGCTGACCACCGGAAGACCGCGCGCTCCCATCTCCAGCAGCGTGATGGGGAAGGCTTCGAGCAGCGACGATTGCACATAGAAATCGGCGGCGGCAGCCAGATGATCGATATCGGCGCGATAGCCCAGCAGCTCCACGTTGCGCTCGAGACCGCGCTCGGCAATCCGGGCACGCAGGTCCGCTTCGAGCGGACCGCCGCCGGCGAGCAGCAACCGGAGATCCGGGAAGGTGGCGGCGACCGTTGTCATCGCATCGATGAGTACAGCGTGGCCCTTGTAGGTGGCATAGCCCGCAACGTTGAGCCAGACCGGTGCGTTGTCCGGAACGCCGAGCGCGGCACGGGCGGCATGACGTGGCGGCAGCGCCGGCGGACGCTGGCAGCCGTTGTGGACGACGTCGACGCGTGACGCAAGCGCGGCACCGCCGACCTCAGCCGCCCAAGCCGCTCGGCCGGCTTCGCAGACCGCGATGGCGCGATCGAACGACCGCATGTTCAGGTGCTGCAGCAGCCGGTAGCCCGGGGTCGCTTGACGAACCGGCGACACGTAGGCCGGCAGAATATGGAACGTGCTGACGACCGGCCGGCCGCGCCGCGCCCATCGCGCCCCCAGAATTGCCGTCTCTGCTCCGCACGCCTGCACATGCACCAGATCCGCGTCGACGCCTGCCAGGAGGCGCTGCACATGACGGGCCTCGCGAATGGCACCCAGCGTCCACCGGATCGACTCCGGCGGCCGCAAGCGCCGGCCTCGAGACACCGCCGGACTCGGCGGCGAGGCATCTGCCGGATTCGCGGCAGATGCCGGCGGGCGTGGGCGCAGGCAGTGAATCGTCGCCCCCGCCGTCCGCGGATCGTCCTGCCAGGTCTGGTACTCGGGCACGACGAGCGTCGCCTCGATCCCCTCGCGGCCCAGGCCCCGCACGAGCGAGACCGTGTAGGCGACCACGCCGCCCCAGTTCCGGTCGTCGCAGTACACAGCAACTCGCGGGTTCGACGATACCGGTGGGATCCGCTCACTTTGGCTCACGCAGGGCTCATTTCGGGGGATCGGGGATGCGATACGCGCGGTGACCGGCGATGTTGTTGACGCGACCACGCTGGCATCGGTATTGCTAAACGTGGGATGGAATGGTGGCCGGACACTGCTGAATGCCCCGGAGGGTGCGTGCAAAACGATCGGCTCGACCGGAAGACCCGATGAGCGTGAGCCACGCGGAACCCGCTCTCCCGCGAGACCGGCCTCGCCCCGGTGTGCTGCGCGAGATGTTCAACGCGCACGAACTGCTGGGCCAGCTCATCAAGCGTGACCTCCGGTTGCGATATCGCCAGGCGGTAATGGGATTCGCGTGGGCCATCCTCATGCCGGCGCTCACCATCGGCGCCGGCCTTGTCATTCGCTCCGTGATGGCTCAGGGGGCGAGCGGCGAGGACGTGCCGAGCATTGGCGGGATCACCATCAAGTCCTGGGCGTGGGCCTTTTTCGCCGGCGGGATGAATTTCGGCACAACCTCCCTTCTGGGCAACATCTCGCTGGTCACCAAGATCTACTTTCCCCGCGAGGTGCTGCCTGCCGCGGCGATTGCGACGCAAGGGGTCGATTCGCTACTGAGCCTCGCGTTGATTCTCCTGGCGGGTCCCTGGCTCGGATTTCACTGGTCCGTCCAACTGCTGTGGATGCCGCTGTTGATTCTGGTGCTCGCTGTGTTCACGACCGGCCTCGCCTTCCTCTTCGCGTGCGCCAATCTCTTTTTCCGCGACGTCAAGTACATCCTCCAGGTGCTGCTCACCTTCGGCGTGCTCCTGACGCCGGTTTTTGTCGAACCGGCGATGGCGCCGCGGCTGACCGGACGTCTGCTGATGCTCAACCCGCTGGGACCGATTTTGGAAGGAATGCGTCTCACGCTCGTCTCGGGTGGCTCGATCGGGCACACGATCTACAATGCGCACGGTGTGCCGGTCTGGACGCCGTGGCATCTTGTCTATTCCATGATCTTTGCCGCCGCGATTTTCGTGATCGGCATCTCGGCGTTCCGGCGCACCGCATCGATGTTCGCGGAGTATTACTGATGCCGGGCGGCCGCATCGTCTTTGACCATGTCTGGAAGCGCTTTCATCGCGGGCCAGCCCACGATTCGTTGCGCGATCTGCTTCCCGCACTTGTGCGCCGGGCGCGGCCGGGCGGCGGGGCCGAGGAGACACTCGGCAGCGGCGACTTCTGGGCGGTGCGTGACCTGTCGTTCGAGGTCACGCCGGGACAGGCGCTGGGCATCATTGGCGGCAACGGCGCCGGCAAGTCCACGACACTCAAGCTGCTCACGCGCATTCTCCAGCCAACGCGCGGGTTTGCACTCGTCGAGGGTCGCGTCGGTTCGCTGATCGAGGTGTCGGCGGGTTTTCATCCCGATCTCACCGGCCGGGAGAATGTCTTCCTGCAAGGCGCGATCATGGGAATGCCGCAGCGCCTGATCCGAGAACGGTTCGACGAGATCGTCGACTTCTCCGGTGTCAGCGAGTCGATCGACACACCAGTCAAGCGCTACTCGAGCGGCATGAACGCCCGGTTGGGCTTTTCCATCGCGGTGCACCTGGAGCCGGAAGCGCTGATCATCGACGAAGTGCTGTCCGTGGGCGACGCGTCGTTCCAGAATCGCGCGTTTGAACGGATCCGGTCGATCGTGCGCAGCGACATTCCCGTGGTCATTGTCTCCCATCAGCTCGACCGCATCGTCGAGCTGTGCACCTCGACGATCCTGCTGAGTCACGGCGCGCAGGTCTTCGCCGGACCGTCGGCCGAAGCGGTCGGGCTCTACCTTCGGGGCGAACAGAGCGAAGACGGTGCGCTGACCGGAGCACATTCGGATGTGCCGATACGATTCACCGGACTGGAGGCACTTTCACCCGTGCCGGTGCTGTCGGGCGAATCGCTCCGTCTCCGCATCGGCACACATGCGCTTCGCAGCGTGCCCGACGACACCTACAAACTCGAAGTCAACGTGTACGACGTCGCAACGAACCGTCGCGTCTATCAGATTCATCTCGCCAAGCTCGACCTGCACCCCACGGGCCCTGGCGATCGCAGCGACACGATCGTCGTCCAGATGAATCTGCCGGCGGGGCTGTACCGCTTTGAGGCGATGACCTGGGACGTCGTGGCCATGCGACGCGCCGCGGCAGGGCCGTCGTTGATGGTGCAGGTCGAAGATCGCGTCGAGTTGATCGGGACACATCAGCTGAACGCTCGACGCGACGCCTGATGCACGCGGCAACCGGACCGGTGACAGAGCCGCACACGGGTGCTCCGCGAGCGACGGCGACCGTCGGCGTCGTGATTCCCACCTTCAACCGTCCCGACCTTCTTCTCCTGGCCGTACAATCGGTGCTTGCACAGCATCCGCCGCCAGATCAGGTGATCATCGTGGACGACGGCGGCCACCAGCCCGCGCATGAGACAGTCCAGGCGCTGGCCCACAGCGGCGCGATGCGTCTGCTGCAGGAAGATCACGGCGGCCCGTCTCGCGCGCGCAATCGCGGCGCACGCGAGATCGAGACCGACTTTGTGCTCTTTCTCGACGACGACGACTGCCTGCTTCCCGGGGCGTTGCGTGGGTTGGCCGATGCGCTGATCGCGGCGCCCGCTGCGGTCGCGGCGGCCGGTGGCGGACGGCGATTCTTTGTGCGCAACAATCACCTGGGCGACGCGGAGTGGCCACCGATCGCCACGGGCGGATTCGACGCGGTGATCGCGGGCAATCCCTTTTTCACAGGCGCAGTCCTCGTCCGGCGATCGGCCTTCGATGCGGTCGGCGGCTTCGAGGAGACCACACCGCTGATCGAAGACTGGGATCTCTGGTTGAAGCTCGCGCGCCGCGGACCGATCCTGCTCCCACGCGTGATGGCGCTGGAATACCGCGTGCACCCGGCCAACATGTCCCGATCCAGCACGGTCGCACGGCTCAGCATGGGGCTCGCCGACCACTACCTCGCGTCGTTCACGCCCGTTGAGCGGGCCAATTACGCGCCGCAGCTGGCGAACTATCTCGCGCGGACGTTTGGTGCCGAGGTCGCGTGGCATGTCCGGGTGGCGTTCCGACAGGGACGCGTCGCCGACGCGTTCCGCGATATGTGGCTCCTGGCGCGCATCGTCTGGTTCGCGGTCGGGTTTGCCGAAGGCCGCCAAGCGATCGGGCTGGCGTGGGCCGAGTTGCGGAAGGGTCGCTGACCCAGCCGCGGTCACGCGCGACTGAGAATCTCTACTACCTGCTGCATTTCGTCGATGCCATTGAACAGATGCGGCGAGAAACGCAACGAGCCCTCGCGAAGCGAGCACAGGACTCCGGCGCTCTGGATGCGGGCGTACACGGCCGCGGCGTCTTCGGCGGGCCGGATGCACAGGATCGCACTGCCGGCCGCGCCGCCAGGCGATGTCACCGTGGCGCCCGACGTGCGCGCCCACTCCAGCAGCGGCGCATGCAATGCCCGCGTGTGCGTGGCGATTCGCTCAACACCGAGTCCGAGAATGAGGCCCAGTGAGGCGTTGAAGGCCGCGAAGTCCTGAATGGCGTGGCTCAACAATTCAAAGCGTCGCGCATCAGGCCAGAATTGCTGATCGTATGAAGTGAGGCTCGAGTAGTCCGCGCTTGCCGCGTAGGCTGCCCAGCCCGCGAACGTAGGTTCGAGCGTAGCACACAGTTCCTTTCGCACATAGAGAAATCCCGTTCCCCATGGCGACAGCAACCATTTCTGTGCGCCACACGCGAGAAAGTCGACCGGCGTGGCCTGCACGTCGATCGACACGTGACCGGCGCCCTGAATGGCGTCCACGACGAGCCACTTGCCCGCGGCCCGCGTGAGCGACGACAAGCGCGCCAGATCGATCGTGTAGCCGTTGCTGAATTGTGTGAGCGACACGGTCACGGCTTTGACACGTGGATCTTCGATCCGCCGGTGCATCGCCGCCTCGTCGGGCCACCCTTCTGCCGTGCGCGGGATCCGTTCAAGTGTGACGCCGTTCTCGGCCAATCGGAGCCAGGGATAGACGTTGGCCGGAAACTCGCCGTCGAACGTGACGACAATGTCGCCGGCACGGAGCGGCAGTGCACGCGCCGCGATGTTGAGTCCCGTTGTCGTATTGGGCATCAGCGCGATCTCGTGCTCGGTCGCGTTGACCAGACGGCCAGCGAGCCAGCGCGCCTCGGTGAGAATCGCGTTGATGCGCTCGATCGGCCACATCCCCGGCCTGCCGCGATCGCGATTGCATGCCGCGAGCACCGCCAGCGCACGCGACGGCACCGGGCCGATGCTCGCACTGTTGAGATACACACCGCCGCCTTCGAGTGCGCCGAATTCCGCGCGGCGCAGATCAGCGAAGTCGTTCACGAATCCTCACACGGGTCGCCGGCTGAGCGCCGGGCGTTCAATCAGGTAGTAGGACAGAGCCGCTGCCAGGCACGCACCGACAAGATTGATTGGATAGCGCGCGAACCACTCGTGCGATTCTCGATCGAGGAACGGCTGCTGCCACAGGTATAACGAGTAACTCAGCCTCCCGACCCACCGTACCGGCGACAGATCGAGCAGGCGCTGCCATCCGGTGAGCAGTCCGCGGCTCGCCACGTCGATCAGGACAGCGGCGGTGAGATTCATCGCGGGGAGTACACCCACGAGAAAAATCCATGGGTTCATGGTCAGGCCGTTGAGCAGGATCAACAGCACCGGCAATCCAGCCACCCACCAGCGAGCCGTCAAGCGTTGATACCAGGCGGGGACTGTCCCTCCCGTCCGGAAGACCGCAAGCAGGCAGCCCATGGCAAGGGCGTCCATCGAGGAGAAAAATCCGTTCGGCGGACTATCCGTCACCGGCATCCCATGATGCGCCGCCAGCAAGAGCTCGGCGAGACGCAGCAGCGGAGCCGCAGCAACGGCGATCACCAGCACCCGTACTCGCCACGACTTTGGTGCGAACGCCAACAGCGCAGGCCACAGCAGGTAGAACTGTTCTTCGACGGACAACGACCAGAGATGGCCAAGCAACCATCGTGTACCATGCGCCAGCGGATAGTTCGCCGTGAAGAACGCGCCCTGGACGAGCTGAAGTGTGGGAAACGACACCACCCCGGCGCTGCGCGCGACGAGCATGACCAGGAGCATGCCCCACAACGCTGGCAGAATCCGGAACGCCCGCCGGATGTAGAAATGTGGAATGGAGATCCGCTGCCGCTTGTGCTCCTCGCGCAGCAGCAAGTGCGTGATGAGAAAGCCCGAGATGACAAAAAAGATCCGGACCCCAAGGTTTCCGGTGTCGCCGACATGCCACCACCAGGCCGGCCGCGCCGGCGCACCGGTTCCCTGAACGTGCGAAAGGAGCACCAGTGCAATCGACAGCGTTCTCAAGCCGTCGAGCCCGGGGAGATAGTGCACTGGCTGGTGATCGCTCACCGGCTGCCTCGCCGCGTCGCGATCGCGTACTCACCCTGTGTCGAGACGTCCCATTCGCCTGCGTCAAGCGCTTCGGACAGTGCCGCCGAACAGCCGGGCGCAAGCCGGTCATGCAGCTCGACCACCAGATACCGGACGTACGGCAGCCATTCGGCGCTCGCCGCAAGCACTTCGCGCTCGGCTCCTTCAATGTCCAGCTTGACGAGGTCGATGGTGCTCCAGCCCTGCTGCTCCATGAGCGCTCGCACACCATAGGCGCGCACCGCGCCGGACCGCTCGGGGGTCGCACCCATCACCGAGAACGAGTGTGCGTCCGCCGCGGGATCGGCCACCTGGACCCACTCCGATCCATACCAGAGAGCCACGGGCGCAACCGTCACTTGTGGCAGATGGGCGCAATTGCGCGTCAGCATCCGCACGTTTCCGGGCTCGAATTCCACCGCCAGAATCCGTGCAGCTGGCCATTGGCGCGCAAACGTCCGCACGCTTATCCCGATGTTCGCGCCCGCATCCAGAATTGTCGCGGGTGGAGGATCGAGCTTGAGCGCGAGTTCCTGATCGACAATGACCTGATTGAACACCTCGACGTCGACTGAACCGGCACGGAGCAACAGCGGTGGCTCTCCCGGCCACGGCTGCAGCGGCACCAGTTCGCCTGCGGGCCGCTTGTACCTGGCGTCGGCCATTGCCTTCGTGATCCGCAGGCCGCGCAGCAGTCCAAACCGCTTGCGATACGGGTGTCCGAACCGCCACCACCGCCGCAACTTGCTGATCACGTCCGCCGTCCCGTCTCCGGCTCGAGCGCCTCACGGAGTCCGTCGCCAACCAGATTGAATCCAAGCACCGCTACGCCGATCGCCAGTCCCGGTGCCACCGATACCCACGGTGCCACGCGCAACAAGTCGCGGCCTTCCGCCACCATCGCGCCCCAGCTCGGCGTGGGCGGTGCCGCGCCCAACCCCACGAACGACAATGCCGCCTCCGCCATGATTGCGCCCGCCACGCCGAGCATCGCGATGATGATCACGGCGGCACGCACGTTCGGAACGAGATGCCGCCACACAATACGCCGGTCCGTTGCCCCGAGCGCCCGCGCCGCAAGCACAAAGCCGCTGCCGCCAATCACCAGCACCTGAGCGCGCACCAGCCGTGCCATGCCGGCCCATCCCACGACACCGATCACCACAAAGATCACCAGCAGCGACGGCCGCACTGCGGCCGCTACCGCAATGAGAAGCAACAGACTCGGAAACGCGAGCGTCACATCCGCCAGCCGCATCACCACGAGATCGACCCAGCCGCGGTAGTAGCCGGCAACGAGGCCGAGCAGCAGGCCGAGCGACACCGCAACGCTCTGGGAGACGATTCCCACGAGCAGCGAAATGCGCGCACCGTAGAGGACGCGCGCGAGCACGTCGCGCCCCTGCGCATCGGCGCCGAGCAGAAAATGTGAACCTGGCGGCGCCAGCGAATCGCGCGCGAGATCGCCGCGGAGTGGATCATGCGAGGTGAGCAGTGGCGCAAAAATGGCCGCGAGCACAACAAGAGCCACCAGACCGGTGCCGAATCGGAAGAAATAATCGCGCTGCCACCGGTCCCGGATGGCGCGCCATGTCGGCGAGGTCATGCTGGAAAGTACATCTGTTTGCTACCCGGACGAGCGCCCCAGCTCGCCTGCGATGGCGCGCATCTCCCCCACCACACGCGCCCAGGTGAACTGCCGCGTGACCCGCTCGCGCCCCGCCGCGCCCATTGCGCGTGCACGGGTGCTGTCGCCGAGCAGTTGCCGCACTGCCGCAATAGCATCCGCCGGCGAGTTCGGGTCGACCAGCACACCCGTGACACCATCCGCCACCGCGTCGGGAATGCCGCCGCTCGCCGCCGCAACCACGGGAAGACCGCTTGCGGCCGCCTCGAGAAAGGAGATGCCGAAACCTTCGATATCGGTGGCGGTTTCGCGCGTGAGGCCGAGATAGACTTCGCCCAACGCGTACGCGCCGGGCAACTCCGCGTCGCTGATGTCGGTGAGCCAGTGGACCCGATCGCCAATCCCCAACGCCGCCGCCATCGCCTGCAACTCGGCGAGCTGCTCGCCCTGCCCGACCACCGCGTAGCGCACGTCCGGCATCTCAGCGGCAAGTGCTGCCACCACACGCAATGCGGTGTCGACGCCCTTGTAGGCCACCAGCCGCGCCACTGTGACAATCCAGCGCCCGGGAGGCAGGCCATGGCGAACGCGGAAGCCGGCGACTGCATCAGGAGTGGCCTGCCACTGCGCGGGATCGGTCCCCAGGCGGACGATGCGGATTCGTGTCGCGAGCCCGGGCACACCTTCCGCGTCAAAGAGTTGCCGGCAGCGCTGGGCGGTCCAGTGTGAATTGGCGACAAAGACTGCGGCGTGCTGCAGCACGCTACGCAATTGCCGGCGCTTGAACGCGCCCGATCGCATCCGCTGCTCGAGGGTGAGAAGGTCGCCGCCGTGCACGATGATGCCATAGGGCGTATCCGTGCTGGCGAGCAGTCGGCGTGCCACATGTCCGGCCGGCCTGACGCTGTCGCACCAGACAAAGCGCGCCGGCCCGCTCCGCGCGAGTTGCGTGGCGCGACTCGACCAGCGCAGCAATCCGCCAATGGTGCGCAGCCGCTCCGACGACACCGCGATCCGGTCGATCCGGTTGGGGAACGCCACGTCGGTGGTGGCATCTCCGGCAAGCGTCCCAGTGGAAACCACGAGCATCCCGGGCGGGTAGCCGAGCGCCAGTGCCGCCATCCAGCGCGCAATACCGCCGCCCATCGGCGGGAAGTCGTAGGCGAGCAGGAGATCGACCATGCACAAGAGTAAGAGTGCCGCCGCTTGCCTGACGACCCGGGAACCCGCTACATCCCTGCCGTGGCCGAACTCCCCTATCACCGTCTGGCCGTCGTGGGTGCCGGCGGCTCGCGACGCGACGAAGTGGCGTACGCCAATGCCGCGCGCCGCCTGGGCCTTGCCGCGCGCGTCTTTGATGTACTGCACTGGACGCAGCGCCTCAAGGGTGCGGCCGCCCCGCTGATCGAGCGCGCCATCGAGCGCTTCGAGCCCGACTTCATCCTCTGTACCCGCGAAGCACAACTGCTGGGAGGGGCGCGCCTCGACCGCATCTTTCGCGGGCGCGCGAGCGCCATGTGGCACGTCGATCCGCAACCGCAGGACGGCGTGATCGATCTCGCCCAGCGTTGCGGTACGCTCTATCTCACCTACGCGGCCCAACTCGACCGCTATCGCCGCGCGGGTGTGTCGGTGGTTCGGTTTCTGCCACAGGCCATGGCGCCAGAACGAGATATTCCCGCCACACGAACGCGCGCGGCGTATCTCTGCGACGCGAGCTTTGTCGGCTCCGGGCCCTATCCGTTTCGCTGGCCGGTGCTTGCGGCGGTCGCGGCGGTGTGCCGGCTGCAGATTCGCGGGCCGGGTTGGCGCGGCGTCACCACGGACCTGCCAATTGCCGGCGGCCGCGTGCACGGACGCGCCTTTGCCCAGGTGATTGCCGGTGCTGCCATATCACTGGGTGCCAACGCGTTGCCCGCGCAGGCGGACGACTATGCGTCCGCGTCGGACCGGATGTGGAAGATCTTTGGTTGCGAGGGTGCCTACGTCGGACCGCATGTGCCCGGGATCGAACAGTTCGCGCAGCACGGACAGCATTGCTTCTGGTATCATTCGACCGATGAATGTGTCGCGCAGGTCCAGGCGTTGCTGACCCACCCGGAAGACCGCGCCGCGATGGCGGCGCGCGCCAGAGCCCATGCGCTCGCGTATCACACCTACGATCATCGCCTGCGCATGTTGCTGACCGGCACCGGGTATCCGGTGATCCTGCCGTGAAGTTGAAGGAGTTCGTCTACCTCCTCGGCCTCAAGCCGCGGCCGCAACACTATGGCTTTGTCGTCGAACACCATGTGCTGGCCGGCGACGGACCGATCGACGTGGCACAATGGCAGCATCGGAACGCCTATCGCACGGCGCCGACACAGGCCATGGTCGATCAGCTCCGCCGCCTGCTCCACCCGGGCGATGTCGCCATCGACATTGGCGCGCACACCGGCGACACCGCGATTCCCCTGGCACTTGCGGTCGGTCCCACCGGTGCGGTGCTCGCGCTGGAACCCAATGCGCATGTGTTCCCGGTGCTCGCCGAAAACGCGCGCCTCAATGCCGACAAGACACGCATCATCGCGCTGCCGTTTGCCGCCATGCGCACCGATGGGGAATACGAATTCCAGTATGGCGAGCCCGGCTTTGCCAACGGCGGGTATCACGAGGGGATGAGCAAGTGGCAGCACGGCAGCGCGTTCACGCTGCGCGTCCAGGGTCGCAACCTTCCTGCGCTGCTCGAGCGCGACTACGCCGGGCTCGTGGCGCGGATCCGCTATATCAAGGTGGACGCGGAAGGCTTTGATCTGGCGATTCTTGAAACGCTCGACGCCGTCATCCGGGCGCAGCGTCCGTTCCTGCAGGTGGAGATGTTCGACCTCCGGAAATCACCGGCCGATTATCGGCAGCGACTCTACGCCTTTCTTGCAGGGCACGATTATGTGCTGCATCTGGTCGAAGGCGATCACAATCTGCTGGGCGAGAAGATCACGCCGGACAACCTGAACGATCGGCGTCGCTTTGACGTGTGCTGCATACCGGCGGAATGTCAGATCCGCGCATAGTTCCGATAGGCGAACGGCCGCCAGCCGGTCGATTGCTCGATCCATCCCGAGGCGACCAGGCGCAGATGGTGCCACTGCGGTCGGAACGGTGCGATCAACGGCGCCGCCGTCCGGCGCTCCGCAATCCAGGCGCGCGCCGCCGCCGGATGCTCACCGGCAAAGGGCTTGATCCCGGGAATCCACGGCAAGAGCGGTCGCGCGGCATCCTGTGCACGCCGAGCGGCATCGAAGGTGGCATCTTCGCTGCGCTTGGCGCTGAGCGCCCACGCGGGCCGCGCCCAGCCGTAGTGATAAATCACGGCGCTACTCGGCACGCAGCGAATGCGCCGCTGCTCGGGCCCCACGCGAAACCCCTGCGCATCGCGATACGAGCGCGCGTCGATGTCGAGGCGCAGCGCACGTGTTTCGCGTGCGTACCATTTGCGATTGGTGGCGACGGCATCAAACCCGCCATAGAAGTGGCGGTAGTCCACCAGCACGCCCTCGACCTTCCGATCGCTGTCGTGCCGCTCGATCATGCTGCGCAACTCGGCCGCACCGCCGTCGCCGAGCACTTCGTCGGCCTGGATATAGATGCCCCACGGGCATCGGCACGCCGCCATGGCGCGCTGCGTCTCATCGGCGAGCATGGCAGTACCACGCTCGGGATTCCACCGGCTTTCGACCACGCGGATCCTGGCGTCGCCGATGGCGTGCACGCGCGCGAGCGTGTCGTCGTCGGACACGCCGACGTTGACCACCATCTCGTCGACCGCGGGCAGCACCGACGCCAGGCTCGCTTCCAGCGGGAAGTCGAGCAGCGTGGCGTTGCGCACGATGGTAAAGCCGGAGACTGCCATTCCCTCGAAACTCGGGGGAACCGCGACTGATGGCAAGCGCGCTGCATGTCGTTCTCTATCATCACACCCGGGTACCGGTCGACCGCTACGGCGGCATTGAGCGCATTGTGGTGTGGCTCGGCCGCGCCCTCATCGCGCTCGGCCATCGCGTCACGCTGATCGCTCCGCCGGGCAGCGCCATCGACGGTGCGACGCTCGTCCCGATCGATCCGGCGATCACGCATCGTCCGGGCGGCGTGGACTTGAGACCCTATCTCCCGCCCGGCATGGACATTCTCCATGCCCACGCGCCGCTGGCGCGCCCGCCCGCAGTGCCGTTCGTCTGGACCTTCCATGGCAATCTGGCCCCCGATCACGGCTTCCCGGCCAACACGATTGCCATCTCGCGCGATCACGCGGCGCGCCATGGCATCGCGCGGTGGGTCTATAACGGCCTCGATCCCGCTGAATACCAGTTTGCCGGTGCCAAGAAGGATTTCGATCTCTTCCTCGGACGTCTGCATTCGGTCAAGGGATGGCAATGGGCCGTCGAAGGTGCGCAGCGCGCGCGGCATCCGATCGTGATTGCCGGCGGCTGGCGTCCGGTGTTGCGTCGCGGTGTGCGCATGGTCGGCAAAGTGGGAGGCGCGGAAAAGCGGGCACTGCTGGCCGACGCCGCGTGTCTCTGGATGCCGGCACAGTGGGATGAGCCCTTCGGCTTGACCACCATCGAGGCGATGGTGAGCGGAACACCGGTGCTCGGCACGCGGCGCGGCGCGCTGCCGGAGATCGTGACGCCCGACGCCGGGCTCCTGGGTGACACACTGGATGAACTCGTGGACCTCCGCCCCGCGCTCGCCGCACTCGATCCCGAAGCCATCCGTGCGCGCGTGCTCCATCACTTCACGCACCACATCATGGCGGCGCGGTATCTCGAGGTCTATCGGGAAATCCTGAGCGAACCGATCGGCGCGCGCTAGCCGCGGTCGGTGGCGCGACGATCATACCCGGGACCGCGCGGCTGATCGAGCAGGAGCTGTCGGGTGCGATGCATGTACGTGTGCTCCTGCAGTGCCCGCAGCCGCGCCGCCTGCCCCAGTCGTTCGGCTTCGCCGGGATTCTCGATCAGGTCGCGCACGCGGTTGCGCAGGTCTCCGCCATCCTGAAAGACCACCACTTCATTCCCGGCCTCGAAGTAGCGCGGCAGATCGCCGCGCTCGTCGACCACTTGTGCGGCACCCATCGCGGCGAGCTCGAAGAGCCGCTGGTTGCACGACGCGTCGTGCGGACTGTTCTCCGCCGCGCAGTGATGAATGTTGATCGCGACCGTCGCGCCCGCGTACGCCTTGACGTAGGCCGTCGTGCTCGGCGCCTCGCCGCGGCAATAGTCGCGCAACCCGGTCTTGCGCCAGCCCGGTCCCCATACGGCGAGACCGAATTCCACCAGCTCGCCCAGCAGCCGCTCACGGCGTGGTGTGGCGCTGCCCGCGAACACCACGTTGGCGCGATACTGATCCTTGGTGCGGATCGGGCGATAGACCGACGGGTCGGCCGCGAAGGCGAGGACATCGACCGTGCGGCCCAGTCGCTCGCCGATTTCCGCCGCGATATCGGTACCCGTGGCGTAGAGATGATCGTAGGGCCGCGCCAGGCTGATCGCCGACGAAATCGACCGCAGGTCGTGCGGCAACCAGTTGATCCAGCGTGCACGCACGCGGGCGCGGAGCCGGTCGACGAGCGCTTCGTCGAGCGCATCGCCGCCGATCACCAGCACCAGCTCGGGGTCGGTCTCGTCCACGACGCGTTCGAGGCGGTGCACCAGATCGCCGGCGCGAAAGCGTTGCAGCAGCGAAGGGCGGGCGGCGAGATCGAAGGCGGTCACCTTGGCGCCGAGACGTTCCAGCGCGCGCTGGCACTGTGCGCTGTACGCGTGGGACACGTCGTCGAATTCGGCGATGAACAGCACGGTCCGCTCGATACTCACGTGGTGACCTCGTCGACGGAAAACTGAAGATCGTACAGGCGTCGATACATCCCGCCGAGGGCCAGCAACTCCGCATGGGTGCCGGCCTCGACGACCGCGCCCTCGCTGAGCACCACGATCCGGTCCGCCTGCCGCACCGTGGCCAGCCGATGGGCGATCACGAGGACAGTGCGATCGCGCATCAGCCGGTCGATCGCTTCCTGCACCAGGCGTTCCGACGCCGTGTCGAGCGCGCTCGTCGCTTCGTCGAGAATCAGGATCGGCGCGTCGCGCAGGAGGGCGCGCGCAATCGCAATGCGCTGGCGCTGTCCGCCCGACAGCCTGGTGCCGCGCTCCCCGAGAATGGTCGCGTAGCCGTCCGGCAGATCCGCAATGAATTCGTGCGCATTGGCGGCGGCTGCAGCGGCCTCGATATCGGCATCGCGGGCACCAGGCCTGCCGTAGGCAATGTTGGCACGGACACTGTCGTGCAGAATGATGGTGTCCTGGCTCACCACGGCAATCAGTGCTCGCAGCGACGCGCGCGACAGCGCGGTCAGCGGAACGCCGTCGAGTCGCACCTCGCCGGACGTCGGATCGTGAAAGCGCGGCACGAGTTCCACCAGCGTGGTCTTTCCCGCGCCACTCGGCCCCACAATGGCCACCACGTCGCCCTTGGCCGCCCGAAGCGACACGTCGTGCAGAATGGGCACGCCGGCTTCATAGCCAAAGCTCACGTGGTCCATCACCAGATCGCGCGCAAAGACCGCGGGGTGTGCGCCGGGCGCATCAGCTTCGGTATCGGGAGAGTCGAGCAGCGCAAAGACACGCGCGGCACTCGCCTCCGCGATGGCAAGCTGCGCCGGTACCTGCGTGATCGCCTTCAGCGGCGACATCAGCCGCAGCGCCGCCACCACAAAGATGATCGTGTCCGCGGCGTTCATGCGCACATTGGAGATATCCTGGTTGGACGCCGCCCAGAGAATGAGCACAATGATGGCACCGCCAAAAAGCTCACTCACTGGCGACGTCAGGAGTGCAAAGCGCTGCGTCCGGACATAGCCCTTGCGATAGCGCTGCGACTGCGCGGCAAAGGCGCCGACTTCCGTCGCTTCCGCACCATAGGCGCGGATCAGTTTCATCGCGCCGAGGCGTTCGGTGATGGTCGACGTGAGCTCGCCGCGCTCGTGCGCAAAGGTGATCGCATGGCGCTTGAGCCGCGAGACGACGGCGCCCACCGCGGCGATGAGGATCGGCACGAGCACCAGCACCATGAGCGTCAGCCGCACGGACAACGCGCAGAGCACCGCCAGCGTGGCGAGGATCATCACGAAGTTCTGGAAGAATGCGGCCAGCACCGCCACGACGAGTTGCTTGACCTGGTCCGCGTCGCTCACCAGTGCCGCGGCAAACTGACCGCCGCGCGTCCGCTGATACACGCCCAGGTCGAGCTCGAGGAGATGGGCATAGAGCCGGTTGCGCAGGTCGCGCACCATGTTTTCCTGCACCACCACCGACAGATATGCCGCGATGTAGTTCGCGAGATTCTTGACGGCAAGAGCCGCGAGAAAGAGCAGCACGAGCCGCTCCGTCACGACGGCAGGCGAGGCACCGGCCACGACTGGCGCGAGGAGACGGCCCAGCGTGTCGTCGAGTCTGGTGCCACCAGGCGCCATCCCCGCGGTCGTGCCAAAGAGATGCTTGAGCAGCGGCACCAGGAAAATGATCGCGGCCCCGTCGAGGGTGGAGCCGATGAACGCGGCCACGAGCCCGGCGCCAAAGGTCAGCGCCTGCGGCTTGAGCAGGGCGAGAAGCCGGGCGCGCATCTCCCGCTGACTCACCCGCGCCTCGGCGTCAGCAGTGCGACCGGCAGCACGACTTCTTCCGGCGAAACACCGCCATGCAGGAACGCGCCGCGGTACCGCGCCTGATACTCGCGCAGTTTGGTCGGGTAGACAAAGAAGCAGTCATTGGTGGCGAGCAGCAGGCGCGACTGCGCCGTTCTGGGCGGCAGCCCCCACGCAGCCAGGTCGTCCACCGTGACGGCCGAGTCGGGATTCTCCACGCGCAGATCTTCGCCAAACTTGAAGCGGAGATTGGCGGTGGCGTCGCGTCGTGCAAAGATCGTCGCCGGTGTGTGACAATGGATCGAGCCATGGTCCGTGGTCAGAATCACCGGTACGCGCCGCCGCTCGGCTTCCTTGAGTGCCTCGAAGAGCGCGGAGCGCTCGAACCAGGTGCGGGTGAGGGCGCGCAGCGCGGTCGTATCGCGCGCGACTTCGTAGAGCGCGTCGTTCTCCGTGCGGCCGTGCGTGAGTTGATCGATGAAATTGAAGACGAGCGCCGTCACACCCGGATGCGCCAGGTGTCCCGAAAGCCGGCGCAGCATCTGCTCACCATCTGCGGCGGAAAACACCTTCTCGTACTGCACCGGCACATCGCGCCCGGTGAGCTCGCGGAGCTGCTCGGTGAGCAGCGTCGCTTCGTGCGCATTGAGCGAGGTCTCTTCGCGGTCGTTCCACCAACCCGGATGGCGTGCGACCATTTCCGCGGGATACAGCCCGGAAAAGATCGCGTTGCGACTGTACGGCGTGGCGGTCGGCAGGATCGAGAAGTAGTGGTCGACTTCCACATCGAAATGCCGTTCGATCATTGGACGGATCATCGCCCATTGGTCGAGCCGCAGACAGTCGACCACCACGAGCATCGCGCGCCCGCTGGCTTCGAGCGTGGGGCGCAGAAACTCCGACACCACGTCCACCGACAGCGGCGGCCGGTCAGCGCCGCGCTCGGCGAGCCAGCGCGGATACGACGCGGCGATGAAACGCGCGAAGTCGAGACGCATGCCCGATTGCAGCGTGCGCAGTGCGTCCTGCAATCCAGGTTCATCCGCCTGGCCAAGCTTGACTTCCCAGTCCGCAAGCTCGGCGACGACCTCCACCCATTCGCGCCACGCCAGGTGCTGGCCGCGACGGCTCTCGAGCTCGCGAAAGCGGGCGACAAAATCATGCGACAGCCGCTGCTGGCGAATGCGATCGCCTTCCAGCAGCCGCATCACCACGGACAGCACCTGACGTGGGTTGACCGGCTTGGTGAGATAGTCGGCGATTTCCGCCCCGATCGCATCGCGCAGCGTCTCGGCTTCTTCGGACTTGGTGACCATCACCACCGGCATCGCGGAGTCGATGGCGCGCAATTGCGGCACCAGGTCGAGACCCCGCACACCGGGCATCTGTTCGTCGAGCAACACCACGCCGTAGGGCTGGCGCCGCAGCAAGGCCAGCGCGTCATCGCCGTTGGCGGCACGCTCGACCGAAAAGCCCTGTTGTTCCAGAAAAAGGACGTGGGAGCCGAGGGTTTCGATCTCGTCGTCTACCCACAGGATGCTGCGCGGCCGGGTCATGACCTAAAACTATCTTACATTCTCTCCGGTGACGCCCGGCGCCCCGAATATTCTCATCGTCCGCTTCTCGTCGATCGGCGATCTGCTGCTGACCACGCCGCTTCTGCGCGCCCTGCGGACGCGCCATCCCGAGGCCCGGATCACCTGTGTGCTGCGCGAGGACATGGCGGACACCCTCCGTCACAACCCGCGCATCGATCGGCTGATCACCTGGCGCCACGGTACGCCGCTCAGCGCATTGGGCCGCCAGCTCCGCGAAGAGCCCTGGACCCATCGCCTCGACCTGCACGGCTCGTTGCGCTCGCATGCGCTGCGACGGCTGGTGGGCGGGCGCTGGACTGGCTATCCCAAGCACCGCCTGCGGCGTGCACTTCTGATTCGCACACATCGCGCTCGCGGCGGCGACCTGGGCCCGGTGGCCGAGCGCTACTTTGCCGCCGCCCGCGATCTCGATGTGTTCCCGGACGGCGGACCCGCCGAGTTTTTCACCACACCCGAGGCCGATCGGGAGGCGGCGGCGTTTCTCACCACGCATCGCCTGGGCGAGCTGCGTCCGATCGTGGCGGTCGCCCCGGGCGCGGCCCATTTCACCAAGCGATGGCCTGCGGCGCACTGGGAAGCCCTCGCCGCGCGTCTGCCGGCGACCCACGACCTGCTGGTCCTTGGCGGCCCAGCCGAGCGCGAGCTGGGTGAGCGCATCGTGGCGGCAGCCGGCCGGGGCGCCAGCGCCGCCGGCCAGTTCTCGCTCATTGGCAGCGGGGCCCTGCTCAAGCGCGCTGCGGCACTGGTCGCGGGCGACACCGGTGTCCTCCACCTGGCCACCGCGGTGGGGACACCGGCGGTGGCGCTGTACGGGCCGACCGTGCGGGAATTCGGCTTCTTTCCGTATCACGCCCAGGCGGTCGTGGTCGAGCGTGATCTCCGCTGCCGGCCGTGTACCGCCCACGGCGGCCCGGCGTGTCCTCTGGGCCATCTCCATTGCCTGGTGCAGATCGAGCCCACGGCCGTGCTGACAGCGCTCGAGGCGCTGGGGCGATGAGCGAATGGGAGCCGCCGTTGATGGTGCTGCTGGATTTGCAGCGGCGCTTCGAGCGCGGGCCCAAGCGCGAGGGCGCATTCGCGCTCTGGGTCACGGTCCGCACCGCACTGGATGTGGCGTTTGCGGGAGAAGTACCCGACCGCAACGACCGCCGCCGGATCGCGCTGCTATCACAGCGATTGGCGCCGTTAGGGGTGCCGCGCCCTCTGGCGCGCGGCCTCACCGCCGCGCTGGGCCACCTGGAGGAAGCCACGCCGGAAGGCGCACGAATCGCGCTGGCGCAACTGGTGGCGCCGGCCCGCGATGCTCTTGGCCCCGAGGCGGCAGAGGCGGTGGCACACGCGGTCCGGCTGATCTACGAAGGGCTACCCGCCGATCGACTTCAGCGGTATTGACGGCGCATTCTTGGCCTGCGGAACCGGGAGGCTCTTGAGGCGCGCGTCCACCGAGTCCGCCGACGCCCCGGCAATCGTGATCTGCGAGCCCTGGTCGCCGTTGGCGGCCACGGTGATCCAGAGCGAGGGACCGGTCTGCTCGGCGTAGAAGCTGGTGGTGCCGCGCTGCGTGGTTTCATTCACGATATGAAACGGCGGGTTCGAGAGAATCTTGCGGTAGTAATCGGTCACCGAATCCGGCGGCAGCGGTGACACCATGATGAACTGCACGGCATTCGTGCCATGCTGCTCGACCAACGCTGTCCCCTGGGGGGGCAGCGGGATATTGGGCAGCACCTTTTGCAGCGGCGGAACCACCGCTTGATTGGCCTTGTCGTGCCCCTTGCAGGCGGCGAGGGCGACGAGCCCTGCCGCCAGCGACAGCATCACTGGATTGCGCATGCGCGAACCGTAGCCAGCGACCCCGGCCCGGGCAAGCGTGGCAGCGCGTTGCCGGGCCGTCCACCGGCGGCTATGATCCCGGCTTGAACCGCAGGAGGACCGGTGGCTGGGCATAGCAAGTGGAAGCAGATCAAGCGCAAGAAGGCGGTGACGGACTCGCGCCGCGCGCAGGCCTGGACCAAGCTCATCCGGGAAATCACCGTGGCGGCCAAGGCCGGTGGTGGTGACGCCGGCGGCAATCCGCGGCTGCGCAAGGCGATCGACGACGCCAAAGCCGCCAACATGCCGAACGAGAACATCGACCGCGCCGTCAAGAAGGGCACGGGCGAACTCGCGGGCGTGAGCTATGAAGAGGTCACCTACGAAGGTTACGGGCCGGGCGGCACCGCCATTCTGGTCGAGGCCTCTACGGACAACGCCAATCGCACGGTGGCCGAGATCCGCCACGCCTTCTCACGCAACAACGGCAACCTTGGCGCGACCAACTCGGTGGCATGGATGTTCGATCGCAAAGGCATGATCGCGATTCCGGCGGGCAAGATCCCCGAAGAGACTGCGATGAACGATGCCCTCGAAGCCGGCGCCGCCGATTTTGTGGTCGACGGCGATCTCTACATCGTCACCAGCGAGCCCAACACCTTCCACGCCGTCATCGATCGCCTCAAGGCCAAGGGCTACCAGCCCGAGTCCTCGGAAATCGAAATGGTCGCGAGGAACGTCGTCAAGCTCCATGCCGCGGATGCGCAGAAGCTGCTGCAGTTGATCGACGTCCTCGAGGAACTCGAGGATGTGTCCAAGGTCTTTACCAACCTCGATGTCGACGCCCTCGAACTCGAGGAGGCAGGCGCCTGACCCCGCCGCGGTCGCTCACCGTGCTCGGCATCGATCCGGGCACCGCGACCCTGGGTTACGGCGTGGTGACCGGCGGCGCAGCGCACGCGGCGTCGCTCGTGGAATGCGGCGTGGTGCGGACCCGCGCCGGTGAATCGCTCAGCCTCCGTCTGGCCGTCATCTTTGACGCGCTCACCGAACTCATTGGCCGGCATCATCCCGATGTCGTCGCGGTGGAAGGTCTCTTTCACGGCAAGAACGCCCGCAGCGCGCTCGTGTTGGGGCACGCACGCGGCGTGGTGCTCCTTGCCGTCGAGCGTGCGGGATTGGTAGTCGCGGAGATTTCTCCGGCCGAGGTAAAACGCGCAGTCACCGGCACGGGGGCCGCTTCCAAGTCCCAGGTCGGAGCGATGATCGCGCGGCTGTTGCGGCTGACGCAATCGCCCCGTCCCGCCGATGCCGCCGACGGTGTCGCCATCGCACTCACGCATCTGCTGCGCGCCGAGCCGCGCGCGCGCGTCGGATTCAAGCGATGATCGCTTCGGTACGCGGCATGCTTGCCGTGCGAGACATCGGCGGCATCGTGGTCGAGACCACCGGCGGCACGGGCTATCTGCTCGAGGTGCCACTCGGCGTGTTCGAACGCCTGCCCCCGGCCGGTCAGACGGTGCACCTGCACACCGAGCTCGTGGTGCGGGAAGACGGCTGGTCGCTCTATGGCTTCGACGCTCCCGGCGAGCGCATGGTCTTCCAGCGGTTGATGGGTGCGTCGGGTGTCGGCCCGCGACTCGCACTCGCCATTCTGTCCGCGCTGGGCCCCGATCGTACGGTGCGCGCCGTTCGCGAACGCGATCATGCGGTGCTTGCCACCGTGTCCGGCATCGGCAAGAAGAAGGCGGAGCGAATTGCCCTGGAACTGGGCGATCGCTTTGACGATGTGACCTTCACGCCGGGCCCCGCCGTCGACTCGCCATCCGCCGACGCCGTGCGCGCACTCGTGGGCCTCGGCTATACTGCCGCCGCCGCGGAGATCGCGGTCCGTACGGCGCTCGACCAGGGCGCATCGCGCGAAACCGCGGCACTCGTGCGCCACGCTCTTCCTCTGCTCGCAAGGACCTGACCGATCATGTGGACTGCTGTGCCTCCTGTCATCACCGCCGAATGGATCTGCACCCGCTGCGGCAGCACGAACCGCCGTCTCGTGGCTGCAGCTGCTGTCGAGGCCACCGACCGCTGCGTGACGTGCCACCTGCCGCACGTGCTTCACCGCGGTGAGCGTCCGGTGCGCTGGCGGGCCGAGGCCGCGTGAGCCGTACGGAGGTCACGACACCGGCAGCGCTGCCCGACGAGGGCAGCTCCGAGGCCGCGTTGCGCCCTTCCCGGCTCGACGAGTTCGTCGGCCAGCCGCAGGTCCGCACCTCGCTCCAGATCGCCATCGACGCGGCCCGCAAGCGCGGCGAGGCGCTCGACCATCTGCTGTTCTTTGGCCCGCCCGGCCTGGGGAAGACCACGCTGGCGTTGCTGATCGCCCGCGAAATGGGCGTGCAATGCCGCACCACGTCGGGGCCGGTGCTCGAGCGCGCCGGTGATCTGGTGGGCTTGCTCACGGCGCTGGGCCCCGGCGACATCCTCTTCATCGACGAGATTCATCGCCTGCGGCCGCAGCTCGAGGAGTTTCTCTATCCCGCGATGGAGGACTTTCACGTCGATGTGCGCCTGAGCGACGGCCCGCATGGCCAGACGCTGCCCATGAACGTGGAGCGCTTCACGTTGATCGGCGCCACGACGCGGTTTGGTCTGCTCACGCCGCCGATGCGTGCGCGCTTTGGCATGGTGGAGCGGCTCAGTTTCTACTCGCCCGACGACCTCGCGACCATTGTCCGCCGCTCCGCCGACCTGCTCCATGTGCCGATCGACAGCACCGGCGCGGTGGAAATCGCCAAACGCGCTCGCGGCACGCCGCGTGTGGCCAATCGCCTGCTCCGCCGCGTGCGCGACTTTGCCGAGGTGCGCGCCAGTGGGCACATCACCGGCGACGTGGCGATCGCGGCGCTCGAACGCCTCAACGTCGATGAGTTCGGCCTCGACGACATGGACACGCGCATCCTCAGCACCATCATCGAAAAATTCGATGGCGGCCCGGTCGGTGTGGCCACGATCGCGGCGGCCGTGGGCGAAGACGTGGCGACGCTCGAAGAAGTGTACGAACCGTACCTCATGCAGCAGGGCTTTCTCGAGCGCACTCAGCGCGGTCGCGTCGCCACGCGTCACGCCTACCGCCGACTCGGCGTCGTGCCACCCACCCGCCCGGACGACGCGCAACCGTCGCTGCTCGATGGCTGAGAAGCCGTGGACCGCCGCGGATTTTGACTACGCGTTGCCGCAGGAGCTGATCGCGCAGACACCGGTGGCTACGCGCGGTACCTCGCGCCTGCTGGTGATGGACCGCAGCGGTGAGGCGCCCATGCGCGATGGCCACTTTGCCGATCTCGTCGAGCTGATTCCCGCCGGCGACCTCGTCGTCGTCAATGCCACGCGCGTTCGCCACGCCCGTCTGGTCGGCACGCGAGCTTCGGGAAATGGCACGGCGGAAGTGCTGCTCGTGCATCCCGCCGGCCAGGACACATGGCTCGCGATGGGACGCCCCGGCAGCGCGCTGCAGCCGGGCAAGCGTGTGGCACTCGGCGACGAGGTGTTTGTGGAAACACTCGACGTACGTCCCGATGGCATGCGCCGCGTGGCGTTTGTCGGTGCCACCGCGGCGGAAGCGATCGCGCGCTTTGGGCAGCTGCCGCTGCCGCCGTACATCACGCGCGCGCCGACCATCGCCGACGAAGAGCGCTACCAGACGGTGTACGCCGCGCGTGAGGGAAGTGTCGCCGCACCGACGGCCGGCCTGCACTTCACGCAGGAACTCCTCGAGGCGCTCGAGCACGCCGGCGTTGCGGTCGCCGCACTCGATCTCGAAGTCGGCCCCGGGACGTTCCGGCCGATGGACGATGGCGACGTCGCCGCGCATCCGATGCACACCGAGCGATTCGATATTCCGGACACTCTCGCCGCGGCAATCGACGTGTGCCGCGCGCGCGGCGGCAGCGTGTGGGCGGTTGGCACGACCGTGGTGCGCGCACTCGAGAGCGCCGCCCGCGATGCGGGCAGCGTAACAGCGGGTCCTGCGACAACCTCGCTGCTGATCACTCCCGGATTCCGCTTTCGCGTGGTCGACCGCCTCATCACCAATTTCCATCTGCCGCGCTCCACGCTGCTCATGCTCGTGGCGGCGTTCGCCGGCTATGATCGCACCCTTGCCGCCTACACGCACGCGGTCGCAGCACAGTATCGCTTCTACAGCTATGGCGACGCGATGTGCATCATCTGAGCGCGGCGCCGCTCTTCTTCCCGCCATCCGGAGTACCGACCCGATGACCGCACCGATCAATCCCGCGACCACGGACTATGTCCGCGAGACCTTTGCCCTCCTCGGCGATCGCGATCCCCTTGCGATCATGGCCGAGACGCCGGCCTGGATCGCCGAGCGCGTGCATGGGCTGAGCGATGCGGCCATGCGGCGCCCCGAAGGTCCGGGCCGATGGTCGCTGGTGGAAGTGCTGTCGCATCTTGCCGACGCCGAGATCGCGTTTGCCTGGCGCGTGCGCATCATCCTCACGCAGGACCGGCCGCCAATGCTGGGCTACGACCAGGGCGCGTGGCTCACGCGTTTCGACTACGCCAACGCAGATTCCGCCGAAGCGCTGCACGTGTTCACGTCGCTGCGGCACTGGAACTACCGGATCTGGCGTACCACAACGCCGGCCGACCTCGACCGCATCGGCATGCACATGGAGCGCGGCCCCGAGACCGCCGACACGCTGCGCAAGATGATCGCCGGCCACGATCTCAGGCATCGCCGCCAGATCGAGCGATTGCTCGTGGTCGTGCGCTGAGTGTTTGAGTTTACGCTCGACGGCCGCGCTGGTGCCGCGCGCGCCGGGACACTCACGCTGCCACACGGCACGGTCAAGACACCGTGCTTCATGCCGGTCGGCACGCGCGGCGCCGTGCGCGGGCTGCATCCGGCCGAAGTCGAGCGCGCGGGTGCGCAGATCCTGCTCGGCAACACCTATCACCTGCACCTGCGTCCGGGTGAGGATGTCATTGCCGCCCTCGGCGGATTGCATCAGTTCTCGACGTGGCAACGGCCCATTCTCACCGATTCCGGCGGCTTTCAAGTCTTCTCGCTGAGCGGCATGCGCAAGGTCGATGAAGACGGCGTCGATTTTGTGTCGCATGTCGACGGCTCGCTGCACCGTCTCACGCCTGAGCGCGCCGTGGATATCCAGTGGGCTCTCGGCGCCGATATCGCGATGGCATTCGACCACCTCATACCGGGTCAGGCGAGCCACGACGACGCGCGCGCCGCGATGGAGCATACGCTGCGCTGGCTCGAGCGCTGCCGTCATCACCACCAGACCTTGAGCGACGGCGCGCCCGGTCGCCAGACCCTCTGGCCGATCGTGCAGGGCGGCACGCACGCGGACCTGCGCCGGGCCTCGCTCGACGGCATCCTCGCGACCGGCGACTGGACCGGTGTCGCCGTGGGCGGCCTCTCGGTGGGCGAGCCCAAGCCCACCATGCACGCGGTGCTGGAGGCGCTGGAACCCGCGCTGCCACAAGCCCTGCCGCGTTATCTTATGGGCGTGGGCTTTCCCGACGATCTGCTGGAGGGGATTGCCCGCGGTGTGGATCTGTTCGATTGTGTGGCCGCGACGCGTAACGGCCGTCACGGCAGCGCCTGGACCGCGGATGGCAAGGTGAACGTGCGGGGCTCGGCACTCCGGCTCGATGCGGGACCGCTCGATCCGACCTGCGATTGCGAAGCGTGCACTCGCTTTTCGCGGGCGTATCTGCGGCACCTGTTTGTCGCCGAGGAACATCTCGGGCCGCGCATGGTCTCGATCCACAACATCCGCTTCCTGATCCGTCTGGGTGAGACGGCGCGCGAGCGAATTCTCAACGGGACGTTCGATGCGTGGGCCGCCGAATGGCGGCGACGCTACTTCGCGAAAGGCGAACACTGATGTCGCAGACCGTGATGATTGCGCTGCAACTGCTGGCCCTCTTTGCCGTGATCTACTGGTTCATGATCCGGCCACAGGCGCAGGCGCGGAAGACCACGGCCGCCATGCAGGATGGCATCAAGAAGGGCGATGACGTGATGACCGCCGGCGGGATCATGGGCAAGGTGCGCGACGTGAAGGTCGATCGGCTCACCATCGAGACCGGGACCGCGCAGATCGTCGTGGATCGCAGCCGCATTGTGCGCGTGGGCACGGTCAACGCGCCGGAGACCGATAGCTGATGGCGGTGCGCGACATTCACATTCTGGGCTCGCCCGTGCTGCGCCGCCGCGCCGAAGAGATCGACGTGGTGGACGAGGAAGTGCGCGCCTTCGTCGAAGACCTCTTTGAAACGATGGCGGCCGCGAACGGCGTTGGACTCGCGGCCAATCAGGTGGGCGTCGCGCGCCGCGTGGCCGTGATCAACGCCGAAGGGCAGACCTTCGCGATGATCAATCCGCGCGTGAGTGAGCCCGCCGGCGAGGACACCAAGGAAGAGGGCTGTCTTTCCATTCCCGATGCCTTTGCCGACGTCACCCGCCCCGAGCGGCTGGTCCTCGAGGCGCTTGACGAGCATGGCGCGCCGTTCCGTCTCGAAGCGGGCGGCCTGGTGGCCCGCGCCATCCAGCACGAGCTCGACCATCTCGACGGTGTGCTCTTCATCGATCACCTCAAGCCGATGAAACGGCAACTCATCGTCACGCGCTGGAAGAAGGAACACCGCGGCGACCCGCTCACCCGCACGCCGCAGCCCGAGGAGCCGAAGGCGGCCGATTGATGCGTGTCGTCTTTTTCGGCACGCCACACTTTGCCGTGCCGAGCCTTGCGGCACTGCTCGAGGCCGGCGTCGATGTCGCGGCCGTGGTCACACAGCCCGACCGCCCACACGCCCGATCCCACTCGACATTGGTCCCTCCGCCGGTCAAGGAGCTCGCGCAGCGCACCAGCATTCCTGTGCTGCAGCCCGACCGGCCGCGGGGCGCGGAGTTTGTCGCGGCACTCAGCGCGTATCACGCCGATCTTGGCGTCGTGGTCGCGTACGGCCATCTGATTCGCCCCGACATCTTCGCACTCTTCCGCCTGGGCCTGGTCAACGTGCACGCGTCGCTCCTGCCGCGCTGGCGCGGGGCAGCGCCCATCCAGTGGGCGATGCTTTCCGGCGATGCCAACACCGGGGTCGCCATCATGCGAATCGAAGCGGGACTCGATACCGGTGCCGTGTGGCAGACGGCCACCATGCCAATCGGCCCGGGCGACACCACCGGCTCGCTCACGCCGGCACTCGCGACGCTCGGCGCAGCAACGCTGATCGCCACGCTGCCCGCAATCGCCGCGGGCAAGACGCCTGTGCCGCAACCGCTCGACGGCGTCACCCTCGCGCCCAAAGTCGATCGCGCACTCGCCCGCGTGCAATGGCACGAATCGGCGTTCAGCGTGTCGTGCCGTATGCGCGCCATGGACCCTGCGCCCGGAGCATGGAGCACGTACCAGGGGGCGGACATCAAGCTGTTCGCACCAACACTCACGGGATCAACTCCAGCGGAAGCCCCGGGAACGATTCGCGGCGATGCCGGCGCGCTGACGGTCGCCGCGCGCGACGGCTGGATCACCATTGGCGAGGTGCAGCCCGCGGGCAAACGGCGCATGCCAGCCGCGGAGTGGTTGCGCGGCATCGGCGGCGGTGAGAAGCAACTGGTGTGAGACCGCTGCCTCGCCTCCTCGCGTACGCCGACGATCGCGTGGCGGCACTGCCCGATCTGGGGGTACGCGCTGCCGCACTCGCGGCTCGAGGGCCAGCCGTGGCACTCGTGGCCCGCGCTCCGCTGGCGAGCGCCGACGCCCTTGCGGCACTCGCGGAGCGCTTCGTGTCGCTCACCCGACCGCCGATGGCCACGGTACTTGTCACCGGTCGCGCCGACATCGCGAGCGCGACCGGCGCCAGCGGCGTGATACTCCGCCGCCGCGATCTCGCGCCGAGCGATGCCCGACGGGTGCTGGGTCCGACGCACGCGGCGATCGTGCTGCAATCGGTCCATTCGGCGGCGGAGGCGGCCATGGCGGCCGACCAGGGCGTCGACGGCCTCGTCGTGGGCAGCATCTGGCCCACGACGACCCATGCCGGCGCGGTCGCGGGGCTGGTGCTGCTTGAAGCAGTCGTGGCGCTCGGCGTGCCGGTCTTTGCCATTGGCGGCGTCACCGCAGCACGGGCGGCCGAGGCCCGCCAGGCGGGCGCCTGGGGGGTCGCAGCCATCACGGCAGCCTGGGATGCGCCAGATTGCTATCGCGCGGCACAGGCGCTCCTGGCCCCGTGGGAAAAGGATTGACGCATCTATGCAATTGATCATCAACGGCGACCCGCGCATCGTACCAGCGTCGGAGAATGTCGCCGAGCTGCTCGCCCGTCTCGATCTCGACCCGCGCGGCGTGGTGGTCGAGCTCAACCGGGTGATCATCCGGCGGCCGGCGCTGGCTGCCACGCCCGTGGCCGACGGCGACGTGATCGAGATCGTTCATTTTGTGGGAGGTGGGTGATGCTCGAGATCGCCGGAGTCCCCTTCCGCTCGCGCCTGCTGGTGGGAACGGGCAAGTACCGCGACAACGACGAGATGCTGCGCGCCATCGACGCGTCCGGCGCGGAGGTCGTGACGGTGGCCGTGCGCCGCGTCAATCTCGATCGCCGGGACGAGAAGGGCATTCTCCATCACCTGGGCAGCGACCGCTACTTCCTGCTGGCGAACACCGCCGGCTGCTACTCGGCCGACGAAGCGGTGCGCTATGCGCGGCTCGCGCGCGAAGCCGGCTTCAACGACTTCGTCAAGCTCGAAGTGATCGGCGACAAGGAGACACTGCTGCCGGATGTCGCAGGGCTGCTCGAAGCCACTGCCGTGCTCGCCCGCGAAGGCTTCAAGGTGCTGGCGTACACCAACGACGATCTCGTGACCGCGCTGCGCCTGGAGGCTGCGGGAGCGGCCGCGGTGATGCCGCTCGCTTCGCCCATCGGCTCGGGGCTCGGACTGCTCAATCCGTATTTCATCCGCACCATCAAGACGCGCCTGCGTGTGCCGGTGATCGTCGACGCCGGCGTCGGCACCGCATCCGACGCGTGTCTCGTCATGGAGCAGGGCGTTGACGGCATCCTCATGAACACCGCGCTGGCGGAGGCTCAGGATCCGGTGATGATGGCCACCGCGATGCGTCTCGCGGTCGAATCGGGACGCGCGGCGTATCTGGCCGGCCGCATGCCGCGGCGCGAAGTTGCCGTGCCGTCGAGCCCGGTGGCGGGGATGCTGCGCTGAACCCCGCGGGCCTCGCGCCGCGGCGGGCCGCCCTGGAAATGCTGGCGGCCGTCCGCCGTGGTGTACCGTTCGATGTGGCGCTCGCCCGCGGTCTCGGCCAGTTGCCCGACGCCGATCGCCGCCTCGCGCACGAAATCGCGGCGGGCGTGCTGCGTAACACGCAGGCGCTCGATACGCTCCTCGCGCACTATATCGCTCGCGGTCTCGCCTCGGTCTCGTTGCCGCTGCTCGACATTCTTCGCGTCGGCGCCTATCAGATCCGGCTGCTCGAACGCGTGCCACCGCATGCCGCGGTGGCGACGAGTGTCGCACTCGCGCGCGAGCGTGTCGGCGAACGCGTCGCGGGCTTTGCCAACGCGGTGCTGCGTCGCGTTGCCGAACTCGGTCACGAAATTGTGGGCGAGGATGACCTCGACGATATCGCACGGCTGTCGGGGCGCTATTCGCACCCCGCCTGGCTCGTCGCGCGCTGGCTGGCCCGCTTTGGCGTGCGCGACACCGAGACCCTGCTCCGCTGGAACAACAGTCATCCCGCGCTCGTCGTCCAGCCGACGCGCGGCTCGTTGCTCGATCTCGAGTTGCTCCTCGGCAACGCCGGCATTCACAATGTCCCGGCCCCGTTCGGTGCGGGTGTCGTGGTGCAGGAGTCCCATCCGGAGCGCTTTCCCGGCTATGTCGGCGGCGAGTTCTACGTGCAGGATCCCGCGCATGCGCTGGTTGTCCGCTTTGCGGATCTGCCGAGCGACAGCATCGTGTATGACGCCTGCGCGGCGCCGGGCGGCAAGAGTCTCGGAATCTCGCGCGGTGTGGCGCGTGTGGTGGCGGCCGATCGCTCGCGGCGGCGACTGGAGCGCTTGCGGGAGAACTTCAAGCGCGCAGGGCACGGGCGCGAGTTCGCGGTGGTGGCCGATGCGCTCCACCCGCCGGTACGCACGGTGAGTGCCTTCCTGCTCGACGCACCGTGCCTGGGCACCGGTACCTTTGCCCGGCATCCCGACGCCCGCACGCGCGTCGAAGAGAAAGCGCTCTTCGAACTTGTCGCCGCGCAAGCGGCTCTGCTCGATGCCGCCGCCGCCCGAGTGGCTCCCGGCGGCGTGCTATGTTATGCCACTTGCTCGCTCGAACCCGAGGAAAACGAGATCCAGGTATCTGCGTTTCTCGCGCGCCACGCGGAGTTCCGGCGCGAGCCACCGACCGCGTTTCCGCGCGAGCTCCTCACCGCCGCGGGTGATCTTGCCACTCTGCCGCATCGCGACGGACTCGATGGCGCCTTTGCGGCGCGCCTGGTAAAGGCCGATGCCTGACGAACCGCGGCACTTCCGGCCGCCCTGGATCGCATTGGCGATCGTCGCAGCCGCGGGCCTCGGCGGCTACCTGCTCACCTGCGCGCTCTACCCCGCGCCGATCCTGGTCCACCGTCACAGTGTGCCGGCACTTCGCGGCATGGCCGCGGACACGGCGCTCCACCAGCTCGCCGCCCTCGGCCTACGCGGTCGTCTCGCCGATTCGCTCGCCGACCCGATGGTCGCCGCGGGTCAGATAAGCTGGCAGTCGCCGGCGCCGGAAACGGTCCTCCCGGAGGGCGCAGCCGTCCAGCTCGGCGTGAGCCTCGGCGCGCCCTCAGTCGCGGTCCCCAACCTGGTCGACCTCGATGTGCAGCTCGCGCTGGATGTGCTCGCTGCGGCCGGTCTCCGGGCCGGTACGGTGGACAGCGCGGTCAACGCGGCACCACCGGGAACCGTGGTCGGCACGCACCCCGTGGCCGGGAGTACATTGCCCACGGGGACGGCGGTCGATCTCAGCATCAGTGCCGGGCCGCCACCGGTTCCGGCCCCGAATCTGGTGGGATTGTCGCTCAAGGACGCCCGCGACCGGCTGTCGGCGCTGGGACTCCGGGTGGGACGGATTGACCTGGAACCCAGCGGCAAGGAGGGAACCGTGCTGGTGCAGCAACCGTTGCCAGGGGCGTACATGAAACGGGAGAGTCCGGTGGACCTGACGATCGGCGGCAACCAGCCATGACGGTGCGCATCTCGCCCAGTGTGCTCAATGCCGATCTGGGCCGGCTCAAGGACGAAGTTGCCCTGGCCGAAGCCGGCGGTGCCGAGTGGATTCACGTCGACGTGATGGATGGACACTTTGTCCCCAACCTCTCGTTCGGCGGTCCGATGATTCGCGGCCTGCGCCGGATGACGGATCTCCCGCTCGACGTGCACCTCATGGTGGAGAATCCCGAGCGCTATATCGACGAATATGCCGATGCGGGTGCCGCGGTCTTCACCTTTCATCCCGAAGCGACCGTGCACGTGCAGCGCCACCTGGCCAGCGCGCGAGCGCGCGGGATGCGCGCCGGACTCGCCCTCAATCCGTCGACCCCCGTGGGACTGCTCGAGGAAGTCGCGCAGGATCTCGACCTGATTCTGGTGATGACGGTGAATCCGGGTTTTGGCGGCCAGGCATATCTACCGTCTTCGAGCGACAAGATCCGCCGCGTCCGCGCACTCATGACGGACCTCGGCATCAACGCCACGCTCGAGGTCGATGGCGGCATCACGGCCGAGACGATCGCCGAAGCACATGCGGCCGGCGCCGACACCTTTGTGGCGGGCACCGCGGTCTTTGCGCAGCGCGACGTGGCCGAAGCGGTACGCGCGCTCAAGCGCGCCTGTCTGACGCGCGTATGACACTGCGGCGGGCGTGGCTTGCGGCGGGCGTAGCGGTCGTCGTGGTCGCGGCGGGGGCCGTCGCGTGGTGGCGGGGCAACGCGCCGCGGGTGGAAGTCGGTGCGCGCGCTCCCGATTTTACCGCGACCGACCTCGCCACCGGCAAGACCGTGTCGCTGCGCGGCACGTACCATGGCACGGTGACGCTGGTGAACGTCTGGGCGACGTACTGCATTCCGTGCCGCCAGGAAATGCCGGCGATGGATTCGCTCTATCACGCACTCGGCCCACAGGGGTTCCGCATTGCGGCGGTGAGCATCGACGCCACGCCACCGGACGTGGTACGCCACTTTGCCGAGCAGTATCACCTCACGTTCGACATTCTGCACGATCCGGCGGGCGACATCCAGGACCGCTATCACACGACTGGCGTCCCCGAGAGTTTTCTGGTCGATCGCGACGGTCGCATCGTCCGCATCGTGCAGCACGGCACCGAATGGAACTCTCCGGAGATCCGGCGCATCGTAAGCACGCTGCTGAGCTCGCCGGCGAGCTGAGCATGCCCGTCCATCCGACCGCGATCCGCCACTGGCCCGCCGTCATGGGCGTGGCTCTGCTCCTCGGCGTCACGTCGTGGGCGGTCACGAGGTACGCGTCGCCGCGCGGAGGATTACGCGTGGGAGCGCGGCCGCCGGCGGTACGCGTGCGCAATCTCGTCACGGGTGATTCCGTCGCGCTCGACAGTGCCTACGCGGGACACGTCACGCTGATCAATATCTGGGCGACCACCTGCGTGCCGTGCCGCAAGGAAATGCCGTCGCTGGAGCGTCTCTATCGCGCAGACTCCGCCCGGGGACTCCGCATTGCCGCGGTGAGCGTCGACGACGGAGTTCCGGCGAGTGTGCTGACATTTGCCCACGACCTTGGCCTCACCTTCGACATTCTGCAGGACCGCACCGATTCAATCGAAGAGCGCTATCAGACGGTGGGCATTCCGCAGAGTGTCCTGATCGATCGTCATGGACGGATTGCGTACGTAAGTCTGGGCGCAAGCGTGTGGGACTCGGCGGCAAGCCGCCAGCAGGTCGAGCGCGCGCTCGCCGAGCAGCACTGACATGCGCGTCCTCGCGCTGGAGACATCGTGTGACGAGACATCGGCGGCGGTCGTGCATCGCGACGGTGCCACGGTCACGCTCCAGGGTCTCGCGATTCTCTCGCAGGATGTGCATCGCATCTTTGGTGGTGTGGTCCCCGAGCTCGCGTCGCGCGCACATCTCGTCACGATCGATGCCGTGGTCGACGAGGCACTCGCGCAGGCCGGCATCACGGTCGACGCCATCCACGGCATTGCCGTCACCCGCGGCCCCGGCCTCCTCGGCGCGCTGCTCGTCGGCGTGACATGGGCCCGCACGCTCGCGTGGCGCGAAGGGCTCCCGATTGTCGGCGTGCATCATCTCGAGGGCCATCTCTTTGCACCCACACTGGAAAGCCGTGACGCCGAGCCGCCCTTCGTTGCGCTGCTCGTGAGCGGGGGTCATACCCTGCTGGTCGACGTGCCGGCGTGGGGCGAGTATCATCTGCTGGGACAGACACGCGACGACGCCGCCGGCGAAGCGTTCGACAAGGTCGGATCGCTGCTCGGGCTCGACTATCCCGCCGGCGCTGCGGTGGAGCGTCTGGCCGCGACCGGCAACCCCGCGCACTTTGTCTTTCCGCGGCCGCTGCTGCAGCGCGAAGACTTCGAGTTTTCGTTCAGCGGCCTCAAGACCGCGGTCCTGCATGCGGTGCAGAAGAGCACCGACCTCGCCGCCGACCGCGCGGATATTGCGCGTGGTTTTCAGGACGCGGCGATCGCCGTGCTCGCCGCCAAGACCGCGCGGGCAGCCACTGCGTGCAACCGCGCGCGCGTCGTGCTGGGTGGTGGCGTCGCGTGCAATGGCGCCTTGATCCGCGCCGTACGCGCCGCGGTCGCGCCAGCGGAGGTGTGCGTGGCATCACCGCGACTCAACACCGACAACGCCGGCATGATCGGCGCTGCCGGAAGCTGGCGGCTCGCACGCGGCGAACGCGACGATGCCTCGCTCGACGCCAGCGATGCACTCCCGCTTCCCGGTCTCGTCGTTTCTCCCGGAGCCCTTCTGTGATTACTGCCTATCCTCTTGGCTTCTCCATCGGACCAGTCGCAATCACGGGTTTTGGCATCATGATGATGCTGGCGTTTCTGGTCGGTGGGTGGTTGATCGATTCCGAATGCCGGCGCAATGGCTTCGCGTCGGAATACGCCGGCGATCTCATTCTCGGCGCGATCGTTGGCGGCATCATTGGCGCCAAGCTGTGGTTTGTCATCCTGCATCCGGATGCCAAGCTCTTCGATCGCGGCGGACTGGTGTTCTACGGCGGGTTCCTGGGCGGCACACTCGGCGTCGTCCTCAATGGCTGGCGGCGCCGCGTGCCGATGCGATGGACCGCGCAGCTGATTGCGCCGGCACTCGCGGCGGCGTATGCGGTGGGACGCGTCGGATGTTTTGTGGTGGGCGATGACTACGGCGTGCCAACGACGTTGCCATGGGGCGTGCGCTTTCCGCAAGGCATGCCGGCGTCGACCGCCGCGAATCTGCGCGAGTTTGGCGTGACGATTCCCGCGAGCATTGCGCCGGACACTGTGCTCGCCGTGCATCCGACGCAGCTCTACGAAATCGCGGCGATGCTGGTGGTGTTCGCGATCCTGTGGCGGTGGCGCACGCGGCTGCTCGGTGCCGGCTGGCTCTTTGGCGCGTACCTCGTGTTCGCGGGCGTTGAACGATTTGCGGTCGAGTTTCTGCGCGCAAAGGATGATCGCATTCCGTTGCTGCACGGTTTCAGCGTAGCCCAGCTCACGTCGATCGGTGCGATTGTTGTCGGCGCAATTCTCTGGCGCGTGTGGGGCAGCAGCACGAGCGAACCGCCCGGTAATTGGCTGGCCGCGGGCCCCGCAACGCCATCGACGACGGCTTGACAGATTCTCCAACGTCCCGTAGCATTGGTCACGAGCGGTGCGTGACTGGCCGCACGAGAAAGTCCCAGGACGAAGAAGGGTGGAGCGAACACATCCGTTCGTCTCCGTATACTCAGGGGGCGTTCTGGGACCTCCCAAATCGAAACGGCCTACTCCGATGAGTGGGCCGTTTTGATTTCCGCAGCGATCTCTGGTGCAATCCCTCATCCGCTCCTGCAGACCTGAACCGTTGAGCTACGAATCGCCACGCTCCAGCACGGCGACGGCCGCCGCGACGTCGCGACTGTGGCTCAGCGACAGATGCACGCGCACCGCGTGCGTCGCCGCCAGCAGCGCGGCTTTGCCGGAGAGTGTGGCCCCGGGGCGCCCATCGGGCCCGCGCGCCACGCCGAGGTCGCGCCAGCCGATCTCGCGTGCACCACCGAAGACCTGCAGCGCCTTGTACATCGCTTCCTTTGCGGCCAGACGCGCAGCGAAGGCCGGCGCGGCATCGCCCAGAGTTGCAACGTATGCGCGCTCCTCATCCGTGAGAGTGCGGAACAGGATGCGGTCGCCGTGGCGCTCGATCATCGCGCGCGCGCGAGCCACTTCCACCACGTCGATGCCAATGCCGATCACGGCCACGGCAGACTCCACCACGCATCGCTCAGTGGTCTGAACCAGGCCGGCACTGCAAGCTGGCCGCCGAGCCATGCGGCGACGAGCAACGCAAAGACGAGCACCACCGCGCTCGCTCCCCAGAGCAGCCGCACGGGCCGCTGCCACGCCGCGACGCGCGCGGCGATGACATTCTGCCGGCGCACTTCGGCCCGGGCCACGATCGTTGCGTCTTCCCACGCGGACTCGAGCGCGGCAGCTCGCGCGCGCCGGCTCGCCGGATCGTCCGGCACGCCCTCGAGCCGTTCCAGCGGCATACCCGCCGCGAGCAGACGCTGCAGCACGGCGTCCGCGGCCTGGTCATCGGGAAGGACCGCCGCGAGCCGTCGCCGTGGATAGTGCGACACCGCGGCAGCCTCGCGGATCGCACTCTCGGCGTCGCCAAGAATCCGTACGCGCAAGGAACGCGCGGCCGCGTCGAAGGCTTGCTGCCACACCGCCTGGTCGAGATGACCGGCGACCTTGCCGGCGAGGATCGCATCGACCAATGCCAGCCGGACGTCGTCCCAGGGCGCGGCCGGTGCGGGAGCGGCCAGCCGGCCAAGATCAGCGGCGAACGATGCGCTCATGCGAGAATGGCGGCGAGCGTCGCGGCGGTGTCGGCGAGGGTATCGAACGCTGCATAGGCCCCGGCGCCGGCAAGATCATGCCGCGAATACGGGCCGGTGCCCACGCCAATCGCGCGGGCGTTGATCGAATTGCCGCACGTCACGTCGGCTGGCGTGTCGCCGATGATGACGACTTCCTCGCCAGTCGGCACGCGGCCAAAGAACGGCATCGCACGGCGCGCGGCGATCGGCGGCAGATCGGGACGATGCGCACTGTCGGAGCCAAACGCTCCCAGGCGAAAGTCGTCAAAATCGAGGCCCGCAGCAGTGAGCTTGAGGCGAGCGCCCGGAATCACATTTCCTGTCAGCAGCCCGACCACGACATCGGCATGCCCGTGCAATGCGGCCAGCAGATCGCCGATGCCGGGGCACGCGAGCACCGGGCGGCTCGCATCGGCGACATGCCGTTCGAGGTGGCTCACGTAGCGCGTCACCATGGCATCGACGTTGGCCGGCGTCGCACGGTCCGCGGCCCCGGCAGCCACGTAGAGTTCCGTGATGATCTGCGGATCGGTCTTGCCGCTGAACGGCACAGTGTTGAAGAAGGCGAGATCCGAAAAATCCGGCGCGAACGCGTCGCGGAGCGCGCGCCGGCCCGCGGATGCCGCGTCGAGCAGGGTCCCATCGATATCGAACAGCACCAGGCGGCGCTTCAAGCGAGACGTCGCACCGCGACGAGACGCTCGCGCAACGGGGCTGCGCGGCTGCCGTCATCCCAGGACTCGCGCGTCACGCCGCCGGTATCGACAGCACTATGCACAATGGTCTCGGTCCCGGCCAGCATTGCCACATGTGTGACGCGTTCCGTGTCGACGCCGCGAAAGAAGAGCAGATCGCCGGCTTGCCGGTCGGTGCGCTCGACCACCTCGCCGTAGCCGGCCTGCGCGTGAGCATCCCGCGGCAGCGTCGTGCCGCGCGCCAGGAACGTGTTCTGCACCAGCCCGGAGCAATCGATGCCGGCCCCCGTGATGCCACCCCACAGATAGGGCGTGCCCGCAAACTCGCGCCACGCCCATTCCGCCGGTGGTTCGGTGCGGGCCTCCAGTATCAGGGCGTCGTAGTCACGCACGGTACCGGCCAGGAGATCGGCATTCTCGCCATCGGGAAGCCGCACGCGGCTGCCCTCACCGAGGATCAGTCGCGCGCGATGCGGCGCCCGGAGCGCGATCCCCGAGGCAAGCTCCAGCAGTGCGCCTTCCGACCACGCCGCGCCTGCCAGCCATTCATCCACTTCGCCAATCGGCACGCGCTCGGTGTAGCCCTCGTGCAGCCAGCCTTCATACTGGTCGAGCCGCGTGCGCACGCGCAGCATCGAGCCCTGCACCGCAAGAATTTCGGCGCCCTCGCCGAGGACCATCTGCGACACCTGCTCGCTCGCGAGCGATGGCGCCGCGAGCAGCGGTGCCACGGTGGACGTGATCAGAATGCCGTTCACGAGCCGGAGTCCTTGGCACTGCATTCACGGCAGCGGGTCACGCCGCGAATGGTGCAGACGAGGCAGACAAACGTGCCGCACGACTCGCAGGGATAGCCTTCCGAGGCGCGCTCTTCCCGGCCGCACGCGCGGCACAGCATCGCGTCACGTTCGGAGAGGGGCGGTCGCGGATTGACGGTGGCCATCAGCTCGTAATCGCGTACTTCTTGATCTTGGCAATGAGCGTCGCCCGCGAAATCCCCAGCTCCTGCGCAGTCCGCGTGCGATTTCCGGCGTGATGCTTGAGCGTGCGATCGATGTGCATCCGCTCGAGCTCGTCGAGCGTGAGCGGCGTGTGGCGGCGATCGAGCACACCCGACTTGGCGCGCACTTCCGGCGGCAGATGCTCCACCCCGACCTGTTGATGGCCGCGGGCAAGCATCAGCGCGCGCTCGATCACATTCCGCAGTTCGCGCACGTTGCCGGGCCAGCTGTGGCGCAGCATGCGGTCGAGCGCGTCGTCGGAGAGCCGGTTGGGCGAGCCCGGCGCAGCACTCGCGAGCTCCTTGAGGAAGCGGCGGATCAGCGCCAGCAGGTCGTCGCGGCCGCGCTCGCGCACCGCCGGCACCGTGAGGGGCATCACATTGAGCAGGGAGAAAAGATCTTCGCGAAAGCGACCCGCGTCGACAGCGGCTGGCAGCGATCGCGCCGTGGTGGCAATCACTCGCACGTCGATCGGCACCTCGCGGCTGCCGCCGGCGCGCCGCAGTGCGCGCGTCTCCAGGACGCTGAGCAACTTGGCCTGCAGTTCCAGCGGCAGATCGGCCACCTCGTCCAGAAAGAGCGTGCCGCGATCCGCCACTTCGAGCAGGCCCTGCCGCCGGTCCGCAGGAATGTCGCCGCCAGCCGATCCATCGCGGCCCAGCAACTCCAGTTCGAGCCAGGTCGGATCGCCGGTGCCACAGGCGAGTTCGATGAACGGCGCCGCCGACCGGGGCGAAATGTCATGAATGAGGCGGGCGATCCAGCGCTTGCCGGTGCCGGCTTCGCCCTGCAGCAGAATGGTGGCGCGATCACTCAGCGCGAGCTGCGTGAGCTGACGGCCAAGCTCACGCATGAGTGGCGAGCTCCCCAGCGATTCCACCCCGTCGCCCGCCGAGCTCTGGCCGATCAGCGTGCGGTTGACGCGGCGCAGGCGGACTTTCTCGACCGCGCGGCCGGCAGCGGCCAGGAGATGGGCCAGATCCACCGGTTTCATGATGAAATTCTCGGCGCCAGACTGAATCGCGCGGACCGCGGTGGGCACGTCGCCTTCACCGGTGAGCACGATGACGGCCGTCTCCCGGCCGCGAAGGCGCTCCAGCACCTCCAGACCATCCATCCCGGGGAGATTGAGGTCGACGATCACCACATCGGGGAGGTTCCGATCAAAGGTGACGAGCCCCGCTTCGCCGGTCAGCTCCCGGAGCACGTCCCAGCCGTGCTGCTCGAAATAGGCCCCGATGATCCGGAGCACGGTCACATCGTCGTCGATGAGCAGAATGGTGTCGGCCATAGTCTTCCGGAAGCTGTCCCGCTTGTTTCGTCGCCGCTACCCCCGGGGATGTATAACCCGGATCGCGGCCGGGAGCACGCTGGCCGTGAAAGGGGTCCCGCCCCAGAGCTCGCCGTCCAGCTGGACCGGCTGCTCTTCAGCCCCGGCCGCAGCCACCGTAATGACCGCACCCCGCGCATGCCCGGCAAAGACATCCTTGCCGTACGTCCCCTTGGCGTCCCGAAGCATGTCCCAGACCGCCCGGAAGCCGCCAGCCACCGATTCGGCGTGGAGCACCACCACGTCGAGCTGGCCGTCGTACGGCGTGATTCCCTTGCCCAGCCGCGTCATCCGCGAGACGAGTTCGCCGCAGTTGGCGACCAGCACGAGTGCCGCATTCGCGTCGTGCTCGACCCCGTCGACCGTAATCCGGAAGAGGGGCGAATGTACGTGAGGCAGGAGGCGGAAGGTGGTGTAGACATACGCCAGCGTGCCCCATTTTCGCTTGAGGGCCGAGCTGGTCTCGGACATGATCCTGGCATCGATCCCGGTGCCGCACGCGACGGCGAAGTAGTGGGTGCCGCCGGCGCGCTCCACCTGACCCAGATCGAGCGGCCGCGCGATGCCGTCCAACGCCGCCGCCGCTGCCTTGAGTGGGTTGAACGGAATGCGGAGGTTGCCCGCCAGCTGGTTGCCGGTCCCGCCGGGAATGATTCCCAGCGGCACCTCGGTTCCCACCAGCGCCGCCGCCGCCTGCATCGTGGTGCCGTCGCCACCAAAGACCGTCACCGCATCGACGCCGGCGACCACACCATCGGCCGCGATGCGCCGCGCGTCGCCGGGACCAACGGTTGCGTGGACGTCCACTTCCCAGCCGCGGCGATGGAAGACGTTCTGGATCCCGCGCAGCACGCTGTCGGCGGTGCGGGCCGCGGCGGGGTTCACGATGAGCAGGGCACGGGCCACTCAGTAATCTCGCAACCAGAGGAAGTCGCCGCCCAGCTGGTAGCGGTTGAGCGTCGTGAAGACATCCGCCGCACGATTCGTGACGCAGGTCTGCACTGGCTCCGCCGCCGCCTGAAAGCGGAAGTCGCGATTGATGCGGTATTCGACGGAAGCACCCAGGTTGCGGCTCTGGAAGTTGGATCCTGGCGAGCCGAGGCAGTATCCGGCGTCGAACGACACAAACCAGCGCCGGCCAAACTGCAGCCCCGCGGCGAGTTGTGTGGGTGCCGAGCCGGAGACAAGCCCGCCCGGCGTGGTCCCTGGGCGGATTTCCAGTGTGTTGAGCGTGGTCGAGCTGCCCATCAGTGAGCGCTTGAACTCGGTGGACAGAGCGCCTGACGCGACGGTGAGGAACGACTGCACCGCCTGGTCGAACTCGAGCGGACTCTCACCCGATCCCGCCACCTGGAACTCCGAGCGGCCAAAGATCATGTAGGACAGCAGATCGCGTTCACTCAGGTTCCGGCCCGGGCTCGACAGCGTCACCTTGGGAACCCGCATCGTGCCGCTGATCTGCGCCACCACGGGAATGTTGTCACCATCCGCGGTCCGCACATCGTGCTCGGCCTTGATGTCGAGATCGGCATTGAGGTCGGGCAGGCCCGAATACCGCACGGTACCGCTCTGCACGGTGAAGTCGGTCGGTGGCAGCGCGCCAATCCGCAGCGTGTAGTCGCCGCGCGGCGCGTTGAGCGTCCCGCTCAGCAAATACTGCTTGTGCGCCTTGGCCACGATGATCTGGCCTTCCAGCTGCACGTTGGCTTCGTCGGAACGGAGCCAGACCTCGCTCCCCACATTGATCGGGACGTTGTCGATCTGCAGTGAATCGAGAAACCGGCTCGCGAACTCATTGCCGAGGCCCTGCCGTCGCAGCGCGAGCGTGTCGACCAGCCCGATGTTCTCCGGATCTTCAAGATCGATCACATTCTTGGTGATCAGATCGGCAAAGTAGAGCACACTCTGGCTGACCGTGAGCCGATTGGACCTGAGCACCGGCTGGTAGAGCGATCCGGTCAACGTGAGGTCGCCGGAGGGCCGCAGCGTGAGGTAGTTGGGAACGTCGATGGCCAGAAAACGCCGCGCCTGCATCTTGATATCGAGCGTGGGCCGCGTGAGCTGCGGGAAGCGGACAGCGCCCTGAATGAGCAACGTGCCATCGCCACCGCCGATATGCAGCGAGTCGATCACCATCGAGTCGCCGCCAAAGCGCGCGGCGCCCTGGATGTCGTCCAGTGCCACGTTGAGCGAAGGCAGCCGCATGCCGCCATCGCGGATCACGACGCTGCCGTCGAGATGCGGCGCGTCCCACGTGCCGCTCCCGTGCAGATCCATCCGCAGTGAACCCACCGGATTGCGAATGCCGGGAATCACGGCGGCAATCACACCAAGATCAACGGAATCCGCGATGCCGGTGATGGTGATCGGCCCCGGCACCTTGCGCATCTGCCGGCCCGCGAGCGCAAGATCGTACGGCAGCGACACGTTGAGGTCGAGCAGCTTCTTGGTCGCTTCCGTCAACGTGACGTCCGACGTGAGACGCATCGCACCGTAGGTGAATGAGGCATCGAGCAGCGGTACGTGCACGCCGCCGGTGACCAGCCCCGTCACTTCCGCCGATCCGTTGAACACCGGCGCCTCGGCGGTGCCCGACAGATGCAGATCGGCCGTCGCCGTGCCGGCGAGCGCGCTGGTGTCGCGCATCAACAGCGTGCCCAGATCGAAGAGATCGAGATCGGCGATGTGGATGTCGAGCGTACCCGGCGTATCGCCCGGCAAACGGCCGATCGCCTGCACCATGCTGGTGCCGCTCAGACTTCGAAAGGTGAGCGAATCGGCAATGCTGACCCCGCCATCCGCGAGCGTGAGACGCGTCGGACCCGCGAGCACCCACCGCTGGTGCCGCGAGTCGAGCGACAGCGTGTTGACGCGCACCGTCGTGACCGAGTCGCGCTGCAGTATGCTGCCGGAGCCCGCGGCATTCAGCGCCATCATCGCAACACGGCTCTGGAAAAAGAGCGAATCCCGCTGGCCTTGCACCGCCACCGCGAGCGTGTCCGCGACGTGTGCGCCATTTCCGACGTTCCGGGCAAGCACGTCGATCGAGTCGGTGCGCAACTGCGCCTGCACATCCTGCGCGTGCCAATTGTCGAGCACCAGGTTCTGCGCGTTCACGCTGCCCGCGACGTGCAGCAGGTCGCGTGACCCGCGCACATCCAGCTTGGCCTGCGCGCTGCCGTCGAGGCGATGCGGATGCAGCGTGTCCGGCGCGATTCCGGTGGCGGCACGTACCAGTGAATCGAATGCGCCAAGCGACGAGGCCATTGCCGTGACCGAAAGTGTGCCGGATTCAGGTGCGGCCCAGCCAATGGTGCCGTGCGCGTCGACGCGCCCCGCCGGCCAGCGCACCGATCCCGTGTCGACGGTGAGCAGGCCCTGGTCCGCGTGCACCACGCCCACGACCTCGTCGACCGTCGCGCCACCAAAGCGTGAGCGATCGAGCGCAATGTCGAGCTCGCCCTTGGGAGCCGTCCCCGAGTCGAGTACGCCCGTAACGGTCACGCGGCCATTGAGCGCCGTCTCGGTGCCGCTGCCCAGAATCGCCGAGGCATCGAGGCGATCGATATCGAGAACCAGCCCCGTCGCGCCGAGATGTGGCGTGTTGACACGCACTCGGCCCACCGCGCTGACGGTGCCGATCTCGCCGCTCACATGCGCATTGAGCTCGAGGCTGTCGAGCGTGCCGTTGGCGACGACATGCCCCGTGAGACCGCCGCGCACCGGGATACTGGGATAGCCGGTCCGCAGTGCATCGAAGGAGAGTTGGTCGAGATCGGCGTCGATGCCCATGCCGAGCACGCTATCACGCGTGTCGAGGCGCACCGTGCCCACCAGCCGCGACACCGCGCCGTTCGGCGCCACGTGCTCGGCGGTGCCGACAAAGGTCGCGTTCTTCCAGGGGCCGTTGAGCCGGCCGTCGAGCTGCAGCACGCCGGGGATCAGTACCGACGGGACCTGCTGATGCACGGTGCCGAGCGCAATGTCGGCGGCGTTGAGCTGGAAATGGTCAAAGATTGCGCCGGCGTCGCCGCCAAAGTGCACGACACCGTCGATCGGCAGGTGCGACACCGGCGCGCCCGGCACCAGCGCGTCGGCGTAGGAGAGATCGCCGGCAAGGTGGAGCGAATCGAGAAAGCCGTCCATCAACAGATGGCCCGTGAGCCGGCCCGACACCGGCAACGTATCCAGATAGGGGCGCAGGATGTCGATCGGCACCCGCGTGAGTGCGAGATCGAGCCCACGCACGCCGAGGCCGCGGGTGTCGTCGGTGATCACCGTGGCATTGCCGGTGGCGTGAGCGATGCTGTCGCCGAGCGACACATTCTCGAGTTTGAACTCGGTCCGCGAGTCGCTGATCGAGCGCGCGGTCACCCGCAGCGAGCCCTGCCAATCGGGAAAGTCCGGCTGGATCCACCAGAGATCTCTGAGTGCCACGGATTCGCCGATGAAGCCAAAGTCGAGCAGGAGGTTGCCGTGCGGCCAGCGCATGGCGCCACTGCCCTTGAGGCGCGAGTTCGGCATCGCGGCACTGTCGAAGTGAAAGCGCAGGGTGTCCGACGCGGTGAGAATCGTGCCCGCGAGCTGAGTGATGGTGATCGCCGGATCGTTGACCGCCACCTTGAGTGAAGCCACCTGCACGAGAATCGGATCGCGCCGCGGCGTCGACACGCGAAGCAGGCGGAGATGCGCATCCATGTCGCTCAGCGTGTAGACACGCACGGGCCCATCCGCGCTGGCGAGCACCAGCGGCTGGGCCGGCAGGCGGCCATTGCGTGACGCCGGCTTCCGGCGCGGCGGCCCGGGGCGCGTGTACACGGTGTCGTCGGTCGGCACATCGATGCGAATGTTCGCATCGCGTACCTCGAGATTCCCAAACGACAGCAGTTGCGGCGGCTTGCCGTCGTCCGGCCCTTCGCCGAGGTGGAAGACCGCCTCGTAGTTCCAGCGATCGGCGCGCAGGCGCACCAGGTGCAGGGTGAGGCTGTCGGCGCGTACATCGTGAAAGACGAGGCGCCCGGCCAGCAATCCCGGCAGCAGATAGCCCGCTTCCAGATGCGGCGCCCGCAGCACCAGTTCTCCCGCTGCGTCGCGGACCACCACACCATCGAGCGCAATGTGCCGCCAGAGATCGCCGTGCAGGCCGGCAATCGCCACGCTCCCGGCCACATGGGCCGAAATCCACCGCGTCGCGAGCCGCGCCAGCAGCGGACGTCCGAGCGGCAGTTGCAGCAGCACGGCGCCGCTTCCCACCACCGTCGCGAGCACCAGCAGCACCGGCACCAGCAGCATCGCCAATAGCCGGCGCAGCAGCCGCATCAGAACGCCTGCCCGACCGAGACGTGGAACGTGAGATCGTGCGGACGGACCTTCACGTAGCCGGTCTGCAATTCGGTCAGCGTGCCATCAGTGCTGATCGAATAGAGCGTGCCGGCCTGCAGGTTCCGGTAGGGGTTGTACCCCAGGTCCAGGCGGATTGGCCCGATCGGCGACGCGATGCGCAACCCCACGCCGGGTGTGATCCGGAACGGCGTCGGCAGCGCGGCGTTGGAGAGCCGGCCGCCGTCGACGAACACGACAAAGCGCACTTGCTCGGAGAACGCCGTGAAGTACGGCAGCCGCAGCTCCACATTCGCGATCGCCACGCGCGTACCGCCCGTTGCCGCAACACGGGTGGCGGTGGCGGGAAAGGTGCCGGTGCTGGAAATCGAATCCGTGGGGACCACATACACGACCGGCCCGAGTTCGTTCTGATCGTAGCCGCGCACGTCATTCGCGCCGCCGGCGTAGAAGCGCTGGTCGGGCGGAATGAAGTTCTCGACACCGGTGGCGAGATCGACCGGCGGCGCAAAGACAATACCCGCGCGCACATGCGCGGCCACCATCATCGTGCGCGAGATCGGCAGATACCCCGAGGCATCGCCCACAAACCGGGTGAACTGCTGCGAACTCGACGAGCCGAGCCACTGCTGCGACGTGGTCGCGGAAACGGAAAGCGCCGTGCCGCGGCTCGGGTCGAGCGGATTGTTGACGCGCTGCCGATCGAGCGTCGCCGAAAGCGTGCCCTGAAAGCGCCGCTGCTGCAACTGCTTGATCACCTCGGGATCGCAGGTGTTGAAGAACGCGCAGAACAGCGCCGGCGTCGCCTGCGTGGTGCCGTTGCTGAGCCGGTAGGCCACGGTCACCGGAATGTTGGCCGCCGTCACCCGTGTCACGGAAAATGACGCGCCGATTTCCGTCCGCAAATACACCTCGAACTCGCTGCGGCGTTCGGCAAAGAGCGACAGCACGCCGGTGTTCTCCGGCGAGAGAAACGCGTTGCGCCTGAGCGACGCGTCGAGACCGTAGTTGGCCACGCGCGAGCCCACCGAATCGTTCTTGAGCTCGGAGCAGAGGCTGTGCTCCATGCCAAAGCCGAAGGGAGAGCCCACGCCGATCTTGGAGAGCCGGCCGCTCACGTCGAGCGTGAGACCGTCGGCCGGAAAGTTGCGCGCCGTCCAGCCCGCCGAGGTGCGAAAGCAGTCCTCGGTGCCGAGGCCCACCGTGGACTTGGCCTGGTGGCCGTAGTTGTCGGTCACGTTGACGATCAGCGGCACCACGGTGTCGCCGACCGCAAAGCGCGACGTGTCGATCCCCACCGAGGCATACCGGAAGAGATCCGTGGCATAGAGCGCGCGCTGCGAGCGGAAGATGTCTTCCAGGCGGTACTCGTTGCCGGGCCGCGCCGTGAGCAGCGAGGAGACGATCGAGGTGTCCATCTTGGTCTGGCCCGTCACGCGGAGCGCGCCAAAGCGGGCGTAGCGTCCCGTCGTCACCAGGATGCGCGCACTGTCCGCCCGCAGATAGCTGGTATCTCCGTGGATCTTTGGATCGAGGTCCACCACCGCCGTGGGATAGCCTTCGTTGCGCAGCCGCATCGCGATGGTGTCGACCGCTTCATGCAGTTTGTAGTCGGACGCCACGTCGCCCGCTTCGATGGGCAGATCCTGGTGCAGCCGCCACGGCTTGTTCTTGACCGAATCGATGCCGCTGATGTCGAAGTGATCGAGCCGCGTCGGCATCCCTTCGGTGATGCGAAACGTGATGTACACATCGGTCGGCGTCCGCCGCACATCGGGCGTCACCTTCACATCGGGATAGCCGCTGTGCTTGTAGAACACCAGAATGCGATTGCTGTCCTTGCGGAACTCGGTTTCGTCAAAGACGCGCTTCTGGCCAAGACCGATCCAGCGCAGCAGCGGACTGCGCGCAAAGACCGACGAGTTGGTGTTGTAGATGTAGGCAGCGAGGGTATCGCTGCTGATCGCGTGATTGCCTTGGAAACTCAGCTGGCGGATGATCAGCGGACGGTATTGCGCGGCGGCCGTCGCGGGCGCGCCAAGGGCGATCGCGAGGCCCAGCAGCGCCCCGAGGCGTCCGGTGTGGCGAGTCCTGCCAGGCCGTGGCGTCATCCCGATTGACCGCATCTCCTAAATCTGGTTTCTTGAAGGGGTTACGCCAACCTTTTGCCGCCAGCCGGAGTCCGATGCCCCGCCCCGCCGCGGTCCTTCTGGCCCTCCTTCTGGCCGCCTGTGGCAGCGGAATTCCGCCCGGCCTCAAGTACTCGTGGGACGCGGACCCGCGCTCGCTCGACCCGGCGCTGTCCACGGACGTCCCCACCGGCGAGGCTGTCACACTCCTGTTTGACAACCTGACGCAGTTCGACGTCGAAGGCCGCCTGATTCCCGGCCTCGCCAGCCGCTGGTGGCCCTCGCCCGACGGCGCCACCTGGACCTTTCGCCTCAGGCCGGGGGTGACCTTTCATGACGGACGGCCGCTCGATGCCGCCGCGATTGTCGCGTCGTTCCTGAGAGCGCTGCGCATGGGCAACGAAGGCGGCCGCGTCTGGCCGCTGTTGCCGATCGCCGGCGCGGGAGCGGTGGTGGACTCCGGCGCGTCACACCTCGCGGGCCTCATGGTCGTCGACGACTCGACCCTCGCCTTCAGGCTGACGGCGCCGCTCAACATCTTCCCCAAGCTTCTCGCCATGCCGGTCGCGGCGATCGTGCCGACCCCCACGCCCGCCAACTTTGGCGACGCGCCGATTGGCAGCGGGCCGTGGCGTTTTGTCTCGTGGTCGCACGACGACCTCCTTGTTCTCGCCCGCAACGACCACTGGTGGGGTGGTCCAGCGCTGAGCGATACCCTGCGCATTCGCATTATCCCCGAGCCCTTCACGCAGGGCGCCGAATACGAAGCGGGCCGGTTGTCGGTGGTCGACATTCCCGTGGGTGAGACCGAGCGCTGGGAACGGGAACACGGCCCCGAGATCCAGCGGCGCGCCTCGCTTGAGGACTGGTACGTGGCGATCAACACCACCCGCGGCGCACTCGCCGACGTGCGCGTGCGACAGGCGCTCAACCATGCCATCAACATCCCCGCGATCCTCACGCGCGTGATGCACAACCGCGGCGTGCTCGCCGCCGGCAGCATCCCGCCGGGGCTCGACGGCTACGACAGCACGCGCAAACGCTACGCCTTCGATCCGGCCCGCGCGCGTGCGCTCCTGGCCGCCGCCGGCCACGCGCACGATCTCCATCTCCAGCTCTGGCGCACGCCCAAGGCCGAGTTCGCGCGCATTGCGCAGGCGATCCAGTCCGACCTGGCCGACGTCGGCGTCACGGTGGAAGTGGTGGAGCGTGATCCCTCCACCGCACGCGCCGCCGCTCGCAACGGCGAGGCCGATCTCTTTCTCAGCGACTGGTTTGCCGACTACCCCGATGGCGAAGACTTCAGCTATCCGCTTTTCTATTCCGGCAACGCCGGCACCGGCGGCAACTACGCCTTTCTCCACAATGCCGCACTCGATTCCCTGCTTATCCAGGCGCGCACCACACCCGACTCGCTGACCAAGGTCCGCCTGCTGCGCGACATCGATGCGCGTGTCTTTGCGCTCGCGCCGTGGATCTTCTGCTGGTTCCCCACCGACCTCTGGGCCATGCGCCCTGAGGTCCACGGCTGGCGCTACCCGCTCGTCTTTACCGGCCAGCGCTGGACCACGGTCTCGATCACGCCATGATCCGCTATACCGCTCTCCGCCTGCTGTTGCTGATTCCCACGCTCCTGGGTGTGCTGGCGGTGACCTTTGCCCTGCTCTATCTCGCACCCGGCGATCCCGTGTCCGCCATCATCGGCGAACGCGCCGACAGCGCTACCGTGGTGCGCGTGCGCCGCCAGCTGCACCTCGACGATCCGCTCTACGTGCGCTTTGGCCGCTATGTCGCCGGTGTGGCCCGCGGCGATCTCGGCACGAGCTACATCACGCGCCGCCCCATCGCGAGCGAGCTGATCCACCGCTTCCCCGCTACGCTCAAGCTCGCCGGCTCGGCCATGGCGCTCGCGATCGTGCTCGGTCTCACCGCGGGCATCTTCGGCGCACTCCGTCCGGGCTCGCTCGGCGATCGCATCGCGACGATGGGCGCGTACCTCGGGATCTCGTTTCCGGTGTACTGGGTCGGCTTGCTGCTGATTCTGTGCTTTGCGGTCGTCGTCCACTGGTTTCCGCCATCCGGATATGGCGGCCCACTCTTTCTGGTGCTCCCGGCCGTGACACTCGGCACGCGCTCGGTCGCCTTTCTCGCCCGCATGACGCGCTCGGCCATGCAGGAAGCACTGCAGAGTGATCCGGTGCGCACCGCACGCGCCAAGGGACTCTCGCCCGGCGGCGTGGTGATCCGTCATGCGCTCGGCATGGCGCTCCTGCCGATCATCACCGTCATCGGCCTCGACTTCGGATCCTATCTCACCGGTTCGATTCTGACCGAGACGATCTTCTCGTGGCCCGGTGTTGGCCGTTACGTGCTCACCGCCATCGACAAGCGCGACCTTCCGGCAATTCAGGGAAGCATTCTCTTTCTTTCGCTCATCTTTGTGCTGGCCAACCTGATCACTGACCTCTGCTACACCGCCGCCGACCCGAGGGTCCGCCATGAACAGGCCATCTAGTCTCGCGACCCTCCTGCTTGCTGCCACGCTGTCGCCACTCGGCGCACAGTCGCTTGGCGCGCGCATTGACCACCGCCTCGACGCGCCGGGCCTCGACCGGCTGTTGTGGGGGGTCACGGTCACCGACACGACCGGCAAGGTGCTCTACGAGCGCAACGGCGACCGCCTCTTCATTCCCGCGAGCAACACCAAGCTCGTCGTCACCATCACCGCCGCGACCCTCCTCGGCACCAGCTTCACCGTGACCACGTCGGTGTACGGCACCGGGCCTGTCATCGACGGCACGCTGCAAGGCAACCTGGTGCTCTATGGTCGCGGCGATCCGACCTTTTCCAATCGATGCTATGACATCGACACCACGCGCGCTGGCGTCTGCGATCACAACCCAGCGAGCAAGCTCGACACACTCGCGCAAGCGCTGCACGCGCGCGGCATTCGTGTGATCGCAGGCGATCTGATCGGCGATGGCTCGTATTTCGAGCCGACGCTCGTCCACCCGGACTGGGAGAATTACGATCTGGGCTGGTGGTACGCGGCGCCAGTGTCGGGGCTGGGTTTCAACGACAACGCCGTCGACGTGCATGAAGTGGCGAGCGATTCCGCGGGCCGGCCGGCGCAGATCACACTGGCACCCGACGTCGGCGCGTTCACCCTCGACAACCGCGCCGTGCTTGGCCTGCACTCCGACACGCGCACTTTCGATCTCTTTCGCAGCGCCGACGGGCTGACCTATCTCGCCACCGGTGTCCTGCCGCGCGGCATTCCGGACAAGACCGAATTCGCCGCGATCAAGGATCCGGCGCGCTACGCCGCACTCGCATTTCGCCGGGCGCTGCTCGCCGCGGGGATCACCGTGCGCGGCGGAACGCGCTCGACCTTCGATTCGCTCGCATTTGTTGCGGCACGCCTCACCACGCCACTGGCCGAGGTGCGGTCGCGGCCGCTGAGCGACTGGCTTGTGCCGATTCTCAACACCTCGCAGAACTGGTTTGCCGAAATGCTCCTCAAGCAGGTGGCACGGCAACGGGGCACGAATGGATCGTGGAGCGAAGGCTGTCGTATCGAACGCCGCTTTCTCATCGACTCGGTCGGAGTGGATTCCACGGCGTTCTCCCTCGACGACGGCTCGGGACTCGCTGCGGCTAACCTGATCAGCCCGCATGCCTTTACCCAGCTGCTGCGATTTGTCCGGCAGCGGCCGGCGTGGACCGCATTTGCCGCGGGCCTCCCCCAGAGCGGCAAACCGGGTTCGCTCAAGGACCGCTTTGTGCGCACCCCGCTCGAGGGCCGGGTGCGGGCCAAGACCGGCACCATCACCCATGTGGCCACGCTCAGCGGGTACGTCGAGCGCCCCGATGGCAATACGCTGATATTCTCCGTCATGGCCAATCACCACACGCTGTCCAACAGCCGCATCATCGCCGCCATCGACAGCGTCGTGCTCGCGCTGGGCAAACCTTAGTGTCCATTCCGCTCACCGAACTCCGCGTCGCGATCATCGGATCTGGCCCGGCCGGCTTCTACGCCGCCGAGTCACTGCAGAAGGCTGCGCCCGGAGTGCAGATCACCATGTTTGACCGGCTCCCCACGCCATTCGGCCTGGTCCGCGGCGGCGTTGCACCCGATCACCCCAAGATCAAATCGGTGAGCCGCGTGTTCGATCGCATCGCGTCGCAACCGGGGTTCCGTTTCGTGGGGCATGTGACGGTGGGCGAAGACCTCTCGCACGAACAGCTCCGCCAGCACTTTGACGCGGTGATCTACGCGGTCGGCGCGGAACTCGATCGTCATCTCGACATCCCGGGAGAGTTTCTCGAAGGCAGTCATTCGGCCACCGAGCTCGTGGGCTGGTACAACGGACATCCGTCATATGCCGATCGGCGCTTTGATCTCGCGCAGCAATCCGCCGCGGTCATCGGGATCGGCAACGTCGCGATGGACACCACGCGCATTCTGCTCACGCCCGCCGATCAACTCGCCGGCACCGATCTCGCCGCGACCGCACTCGCGGAGCTCGGCACGAGCCGTCTCAATGCTGTGCACATTCTCGCGCGTCGCGGACCAGTGCAGGCAGCGTGCACCACACCTGAGCTCAAAGAGCTCGGCGAGATTCCCGGGGTCGACGTCATCGTCGATCCCGCCGATCTCGACCTCGATCCGATCAGCGCGCGCCATCTGGCCGAAGACCACGATCGCACGACCGAAAACAACATCGCTCTCTTCCGCCACTGGGCCGAGCGCGGCAGCACCGATGCGCCACGACGCATCGTCTTTCATTTCTGCGTGTCGCCGCTCGAGCTGATTGGCGAGGGACGCGTCGCCGTGCTCCGGGTCGTGCGCAATCAACTGGTCCCCGACGGGCGCGGCAGCGTGCGCGCCGAACCGACCGACGCCATTCGCGAAGTCCCGGTCGGGCTCATCTTCCGCTCGGTGGGCTACCGCGGGACAGCCATCGCGGGGCTGCCGTTTGACCAGCAACGCGGCATCGTGCCCAACGCCAGTGGCCGCGTGGTCGAATCGCCGGGGAGCGCCACATTCGTGCGCGGCGTATACGTCTGCGGCTGGATCAAGCGCGGCCCGCACGGCATCATCGGCACCAACAAGACGGACGCCGCCGAGACGGTGGATCATCTGCTGGCCGACGCGGTGTCGGGACGCCTTGCCCCAGCGTCGGGAAGCCCGGCATTGCTCGATCAGGAGCTTGCCGACGCCGGCGTCGATGTCACCACCTGGGCCGACTGGGTCGTGCTCGATCAGGCCGAGCGTGATCGCGGAGCGCAGGCCGGACGCCCGCGAGAGAAGATCGTCTCCGTCCCCGAGATGCTGGCCGCGATCCATGCGGCACGCGCCGCGCGCTAGCTATACTTGGCCCATGGCCGACCGGATCTACACCCGCACCGGCGACACCGGCGATACCGCACTGTTTGGCGGCGGCCGCGTGTCCAAGGATCATCTTCGCGTCAGCGCGTACGGTGACGTCGACGAACTCAACGCCGCGATCGGCGTGGTTCGCGCCACCGCCCCCGCCGACTTCCATGACGCCCTCTTCGAATCGATCCAGCGCGATCTTTTCACCATCGGCGGACATCTCGCCACACCCGATCCGGAACGGGTAAAGAAAGCGCTCGCGCGCGCCACGCTGTCGCCCGATCGCATCGCCGAATTCGAAGCGACCATCGATACCGCGTCCGATGAGCTCCCGCCGCTCAAGGCGTTTGTCCTTCCCGGCGGCACCGCCAAGGCCGCCGCGTTGCACATGGCGCGGACGATCTGCCGGCGTGCCGAGCGCAGCATTGTCACGTTGGCCCGCGGCGACACCGTTCCCGAGCTCTTTCTGGTCTATATCAATCGCCTGTCGGATCTGCTCTTTGCGCTGGCGCGCCTGACCAATCATCGCGACGGCAGTGGCGACGTGACGTGGTAACTCCGCTCGTCGTGCGGCACTCCGCCGGGAGTTACGCAGTCATTGTTCGCAGTGGTGGCTGCGCCGACGTGCCGCAACTGGTGGAAGAGCGTCATCCGCACGCGCGCCCCGTGGTCATTGCCGACGCAACCGTGGCCGAGCTCCTGCCTTCGCCGCTGGCCGCGGCGCCGGTGTTCACCTTCCCCGCCGGCGAACGCCACAAGACGCGCGCCACCTGGAGCACGCTCACCGATCAGCTCATGGCGGCGCACTTTGGCCGCGACACCGTCATCGTCGCCTTCGGCGGCGGTGTCACCACCGATCTCGCCGGGTTTGTCGCCGCCACATTCCTGCGCGGTGTGCCGTGGATTGCCGTGCCCACCACCACGCTCGCCATGCTGGACGCCGCGGTGGGCGGCAAGACTGGCGTGGATACCGCCGCCGGCAAGAATCTCGTGGGCGCGGTGCATCCGCCAAGCGCGGTGCTGTGCGATCCGGCGACACTGACCACGCTGCCGGCGCGCATCTTTCGCGAGGGGCTCGCTGAAGCGGTCAAGCACGCAGTCGCGCTCGATCCGCGCTACGCCGACTGGATCGCCGCGCATTCCGACCTCATCGCCGACCGTGATCCCGTCACACTCGAGTCGCTCGTGCGCCGCAGCGTGGAGCTCAAGGCGGAAGTGGTGATGGACGATGAAAGCGAACAGGGCCGGCGCGCGGTGCTGAATGCCGGTCACACCATCGCACACGCGCTCGAACGGGTGACCGACTACGCAGTCCCGCACGGTGAGGCCGTCGCGATTGGACTCGTCCTCGAAACCCGCGTGGCCGAAGCGATGCGCGTGGCAACACCCGGCACAGCCGATCGCATCGCGCAGCTCTTCACACGGCTCGGATTGCCGGTCGATCTGCCGGGCAACATCACCGCCGCATCGCTCATCGCGGCGATGGGCAGCGACAAGAAAAATCGCGCCGGCACGGTGCGCGCAGCACTCCTCGCGAGCTTTGGCGAAGTGGCCGATGCCGGCGCCGACATCTGGACCTTTCCCCTCGATCTCGAAGCGCTCGAGGCGCTGATGGCGCACTGATTCCGCGGCGCCGTGCGTTTACGCACATTGTGTCCCCGCAGATCATGCATCGATCCCGTTGTTGCATATGCGCTTGCACCATTCCTGCACATCATGTGGACATTCCCACTGTGGAAGATGTGCAGAAATTGGCCAGCCACCACTGAGTCAAGTCATTGCAGCGTACATAGTTACAGCCTCTTGACATCGGCGCGCGGACTCCCATCTTGTGACTCGTAGTTCCGTAATCTTCCCAACTCAATTCAGCCGTCGAATGGGCCCCCGATGCCCCGTCGTCCCCGTGTGCCGGTGCGGACTCGTCCGCCTGTGGCCGCCGCCGAATCGTTCGAGCAGTATCTGCGCGACATCAAGGACCTGCCGATGATCGGCAGTGTCGAAGAGGAGCGGCGGCTGGCGCGCCGGGCCCGCGATGGCGACCCTGACGCGGCCGAGCGTCTCGTCACCGCCAACCTCCGCTTTGTCATCGCCTTTGTGAAGCGCTATCAGGGCCACGGCCTCGATCTCTCCGATCTGGTGGCCATCGGCAACGAAGGGCTGTTGCGGGCCGTGCGGAAGTTCGATCCCGAGCGCGGCGTCAAGTTCATTTCGTACGCGGTGTGGTGGGTCCGCCAGGCCGTGCTCAAGGCGCTCGCCGAGCAGACGAGGTCGGTGCGCTTTCCGCTCAACCAGAATACGGCAGTGGTGCGCTTTGCCAAGGCGCAGGGCCTTCTGGCCCAGGAACTGGGGCGCACGCCCAGCGACGAGGAACTCGCCACGGCCCTTGGGCTTTCGGTCGGCGAGGTCCGCGACGCCAAGCGCCTCTTTGTGACCGAGGTCTCTCTCGATGCCCCGCTCGACACCGGCGACATGCGTTCCAGTTCGCTCGGCGAGCGCTTGCCTGTTGGTGAGGGGACCGAGATCGAGACGCACACCGACGAGGTCCTGCGCCGCGATTTCATCGAGCGGATCTTCCGTCAGTACCTCACGCCGCGCGAGCGCCGCATTCTCTCGCTCTACTACGGCCTGGATCCGACCGAGGAAGCGCGCACGCTGGAAGAGATCGGCGTGGCCCTCGGTGTCACCCGCGAGCGGATCCGGCAGCTCCGGGAGCGGGCGTTCATCAAGCTCCGCGCTTGCCCTGAGGTCCGCTATCTGGGGGAATTCCGGGTAGCCTGACACCACCTGGCAGCCCCGGCTGATATCCTTCCGGGGTGTCGCGACCGCATTCTCCCGATTTCCTGCGCGAACTGGCCGAGATCGTTGGTACGGCCGGCTATCGCGTGCGCGAGACCGAACGGGCGGCCTATCGCAGTGATGGGCTCCCCACGCACCGCGTGCCTCCAGCGCTGGTCATCCTGCCCGACACGCAGGCGCAGGTCGTGGCGATCGTGCGCCTCCTCCACAAGTACCGCATCCCCTTTGTCGCTCGCGGCGCCGGCACCGGCCTGAGCGGCGGCGCGCTCGCCGATGACACGGCCGCGCTGATCGTGCTCACCCGCCTCAATCGCATCCTCGCCATCGACGCCGACAACCGTCGCGCCCAGGTGGAGCCGGGCGTCGTCAATCAGGCGCTCAGCGACGCGGCGGCACCCTTCGGACTCCACTTCGCACCCGATCCATCGAGCCAGGTGGCGTGCACCATTGGCGGCAACGTCGCGGAAAACGCCGGCGGCCCGCATTGCCTCAAGTACGGTGTCACCGCCAATCATGTGGTCGCGATCGACGCCGTGCTTGCCACGGGCGAGCTGGTGACACTGGGATCGGCGCAGGGGGAACGCTGGGGGCCGGATCTGGTTGGCCTCTTTACCGGCAGCGAAGGGACCTTTGGCATCGCGCTCGCCATCACGGTCCGCTTGACGCCGCTGCCGGAACAGGTGGTGACACTCCTTGCCGGCTTTCCCAGCATTCGCGCCGGGGGCGAAGCGGTCTCCGCCATCATCGCGTCGGGAATTGTCCCGGCCGCGCTCGAGATGATGGACCAGGCATGCGTGCGCGTGGTCGAAGCATCGATCTATGCCGCGGGCTATCCAACGGACGCCGCTGCGGTGCTCCTCTGCGAAGTCGATGGCTCTGCCGCAAGCGTTGCCGAAGAGGCGGCCGCCGTGGAGCGCCTCTTTGGCGAGCATGGCGCCGCCGTCATTCATCGCGCTGAAAGCGACAGCGAACGCGCGCGCCTCTGGAAAGGTCGCAAACGCGCCTTTGGTGCGATGGGACGCCTGGGTCGCGATCTGGCGGTCCAGGACGCCGTCGTGCCACGCTCGGCACTCCCCGACATTCTCGAACGAATCGCGGAAATTCGCGAGCGGTATGCGCTCGTCATCAGCAACGTCTTCCATGCCGGTGACGGCAACCTCCATCCCAACATTTCGTTCGACAGCCGGGAACCCGGTGTGCTCGAGCGGGTGCGGCAGGCCAGTGCGGAGATCATGTCAGCGTGTTTGACCCTTGGCGGGACCATTACCGGCGAACACGGCGTTGGCCTCGACAAGATCGCATGGATGGACGAACTCTTTGACGGGCCTTCGCTCCAGGCGATGTGCGACGTGCGCAACGTCTTCGATCCCGAGCACCGTGCCAATCCGAACAAAGTGATTCCGGTGCATGCCTGCCGTGAATGGACCGCCGGAGGCGCACGGTGAGCTTCCACACCGCGCGTCTCCTGCGCGACGCCATTGGCGTCGAGGGTGTCTATCGCACCGCCGACTGCACGGTCCACGCCGTGCCGGCCGATCGCGAAGCGCTCGTCGGCGCGATGCGAGTCGCCGGCAGTCACGGCTTTTTTGCCGCCAGCAGTGGCAGCGGGTCGTGGCAGGTGCTCGACGGGCCGCAGGACATCGAGCTCTCGCTTCGCGCCATGAACCGGGTGATCGATGTTCGGCCCGCCGACATGGTGATGACCGTCGAGGCGGGTGCGACGATCGAAACGCTGCGCCGCGTGGCACTCGATCACGACACCTGGCTCGCGCTCGATCCGCCGGGCAATCCGGGCCGCACGATCGGCTCCGTGCTCGCGACCGCCACGTCCGGACCGCTGCGTCACGGGTTTGGTGGTGTCCGCGAGCAGGTCCTCGGCCTGACCGCCGTCACCGTGCCGGCGCGCGTGATGCACGCCGGCGGCACGACGGTCAAGAACGTCGCCGGG
>DATAVM010000089.1:0-15890 GCA_036267775.1 Gemmatimonadales bacterium | reverse complement strand
GGCTCACAACGAGCGAAGCAGGACGGCGCCCGCGCTGAGCGACGGTGTGGACACCACAGGATGAACGAGCTGCCGCCTGCCCCTCGAACTTACGATATCGCGCCATCCAGGACACCTCCCTCTCGGAGATACAAGGATGACCAATAAATGGCGCGTGCTGATGCCGCAGGTCTCAGTCCCTAGTGCGCCTCGACCTTGCCCGTCACCCGACCCGTGCGGAACAGCAGCAGCAACGGCAGCGCACAGGTGAACACAATCCCCATCGTCAGATAGATCTTGTCGTAGGCCAGCAATGACGCCTGCTGCTGCAGCTTGTAGCTGAGAATCTGCCAGGCGCGCGCGGTGGCCTCCGGCAGCGACGCGCCCAGATGCGTCATGCCGGCGGTGGTCTGCTGGATCCAGCTCGCCACCTGCGGGTCCGATGCATCGAGGTGTGGCAGCAGACCATCCCGTGCGCGTTCGGTAAAGCGCGTCACGAGTGTTGCGGCCACGGCAATGCCCATCGAGCCGCCCAGTTGGCGCGCAAGATTGAAGAGTCCCGTGCCTTGCGCCAATTGCTGCGGCTTGAGATCCGCGACGGTCATTCCGGTGAGCGGCACAAAGACCAGTCCCATGCCGATGCCGCGCAGCACGATCGGCAGCAGCGTGTCGTGCAGTCCCGTCGCCATGGTGAACTGCCAGTGCATTGCCATCGAGACGAGATACAGCAGCACGCCCACCACCACCATCGGCCGCGCGTCCATCTTCTGCGTGAGTCGTCCCACAATGCCCATCGTGATTCCACTGGCGATGGCTCCGGGGAACATCACGAGTCCCGTGTCCCATGCGGAGTAGCCGAGCAGTCCCTGCAGGAACACCGGCAGGGCAAAGACGGACGCATAGAGGGCAAAGCCCAGCACCAGGCCAAAGACCACGCCCACCGCGAGTTGTCGGTTGCGCAGAATTCTGAGATCCACCATGGGATGCTCCGCCGCAAGCTCGCGCCACACGAAGGCGATCAGGCCGACGGCGCCGAGCACCGCCTCGATGACGATCTCCTGCGATGCGAACCAGTCCTTGCTCTGACCGCGCTCCAGCAGGATCTGCAGCGAGCCAATGCCCATCGCCAGAAAGAGCAGCCCGTACCAGTCGACGCCCTTGTTGCCGCGCGCCACCTGCGCTGACGGCTCCGGCACATATTCCCAGCACAACAACGCCGCCAGCAGGCCGAGGGGAAGATTGATGTAGAAGATCCACGGCCAGGAATAGTTCTCGGTGATCCAGCCGCCGAGCGTGGGGCCGAGGAGCGGACCCACCATCACGCCGATGCCAAAGATCGCAGTGGACGTGCCACGCTCTTCGCGCGGAAAGACGTCGAAGAGAATCGCTTGCGCGGTGGAGATGAGTGCGCCGCCGCCAATGCCCTGGACCACGCGCCAGGCGACCAGCCCGTCCAGCGAATGCGCGTGTCCGCAGAAGAAGGACGCGATGGTGAAGAGCGCGATCGAGCCGGTGTAGTAGTTGCGCCGACCAAAAAGATCGGAGAGGAACGACGTCATCGGCAGCACGATGACGTTCGCGACGATGTAGCCGGTGCTGACCCACGCGATTTCTTCGAGCGTGGCGCCCAGGTTCCCCATCATGTGCGGAATCGCCACGTTCACGATGCTGGTGTCGACCAGTTCGAGTACGGATGCCAGCGTCACCGCGAAGGCGATGAGGTAGCGGGCACCGTAGATCTGCTCGCGTGAACGTGCCTCCGGCAACGGAAGCGCGATTGCCGTCACCGGTCAGCTCTTCTTTGTCGTATTGGTCGTGATCGCGACGTCGACCGACATGCCGGGGCGCAATGGGTGCAGCGAATCGGCCGGCGACGTGATCCGGATACGCACCGGCACGTTCTGCACCACCTTGGTGTAGTTGCCGGTCGCGTTGTCGGGCGGCAGCAAGGCAAAGCGCGCACCGGTGGCGGGCGAGATGCTTTCCACCGTCCCGGTGAAATGCTGGCCGCCGTAGCTGTCGACAGTAAAGTCGACCGTATCACCGACGACCACATTCCCCATCCGCGTTTCCTTCACGTTGGCCGTCACCCAGATCTCGTTGAGCGGGACCAGCGTCATCGCCGTCTGGCCCGGCTGCACGAGTGCCCCCGGTTCCACCGTGCGCTTGGTCACGATTGCCGGTGCCGGAGCCGTCACCACGGCCCAGGTGCGTTGCAGCCTGGCGGTTTCCAGCGTTGCGCGCGCCGCTTCAACGCGCGCATCGGCGCCGCCGAGCGCGGCGGTGGCGGCTTCCACCTGGGCCTGGGTCGCGCCAGTCTGCCGTTGCGCGGCGTCCAGCGACGCCTTGGCGCCGTCATAGGCGGCCTGAGCCGCGTCGAGTTGCTGAGCGGCAACAATTTGCTTGGCGGCCAGACCGCGCATGCGATCAAGGTCCGCGCTGTCCTTGCGGAACGTCGCCTGGGCGCTCTCCACGGCGGATTCCGAGCCGGACGCCGTGGCACGCGCCGCCTGCAACTGCGCGGCAAGCTGGCCGGTGCGATGACCGTTGCCCGCCATCGCAATGGCGGACTCGAGATCGGCCTGCGCCTTGGCGACGGCCGCATCGAGATCGCGTGCGTCGAGCACCAGCAGCGTGTCGCCCGTCTTCACCACGGTGTTGTCTTCCACGGGCACGCGCGTGACGAACGCCTGCAGCTTGGTTGCCACTGGAATGAGTCGTCCATCGACTTGCGCGTTGTCGGTCTCGACATGATTGCGCGAGTAGAGATATTTCTTGCCGCCCCATGTGATGGCGGCAATGGCGGCGACGCTGACGACGACGATCGGAAGCTTGTTGGCCATGTTCAGTGCACCTGGTCCAGGAGACCCAGGGCCTTGGCTGCGCCGACCTGTGCGGCGGCCGCGGACACCCGGGCTTGAATGAGGACGTCGCGCGCCGTAGCGAGCTCCGCCTGAGCGTTGGTGGTCTCCACGCTGCCGGCCACCCCGGCGGAGAAACGGTCGCGCGCTTCCGAGAGCACTTCCTCGGCCAGCCGCACGCGCTCGGTGGCGAGTGCTACCTGGTCGCGCGCCGACGCAATGTCGAGCACCGCCTCACGCGCATCGGCTTCCACCTGTGCGTCGAGATCGTGGAGGCGGAGTGTTTCGGCGTCAATGCGAATCCGCTGCTCGTCGACGCGCCGCTGCCGGCGAAAGCCGTCGAGAATGGGCCAGTTGAGCGAGACGCCGACATCCCACGAGCGCGCCAGCTGATCGGTCGCGGTGCCCGAGGTCTGCAGATAGCCGGCGGCGGCAACCGTCGGGATGAACTCGCTGCGAATGGCGGCGAGACCTTCATTGAGCACGGCCTGCCGCTGCTTTTCGGCGGCAAGGTCGCTGCGGTGCGCGCGGGCAAGAGCCACGGCCGCCGCCGCATCGGTTGGCACGCTGTCCATGCTGACCACCGGATCGCCAGACGCGAGCACCGGTGTATCGGTGGGCAGATCGAGCGTACGAGACAGATCGAGCATCGCGCGATCGCGCTCGTTGCGCGCGACGGCCAGCGACGTCCGTGTGGCTGCGGCCTCCGTCTCGGTGCGCGTCTGATCGATCCGCGGCGACGTGCCGGCGCTGACCTGGGCGCGGGCCACCTCCAGCAGCGCAAAGGCGGTGACGGAATCGTCGCTCCGGGCCTGAATGGTTTCCTGCGCCGCGGCGAGACGGAGCCATGCCGCCCCTGCGGCGGCCGCGCCGATCTCGCCGACCCGCTGTGCGTCGAGACCCGCGGCGATCGCCGTGTCCTTCGCCTCGCGCAACTGCATCACCGTGGCGCGGTCGAAGATTACCTGGCTCGCCGAGGCCTTGGCGCGGAACAGCGTGAACGGATCGGTGACGGCCGGTATGCCCGGAAAGGAGATCCCGAACTCATGCAGGTTGACCGTCTCCCGATCGACCGACAGGCCGCCATTCACCTTGGGCAGCAGTGCCGCGCCGATCTCGTCGTGATGCGCCGCGACACCCGACGCCGCGAGCCGCGCCTCGGCGCCCTGAATGCCGTTGCTGCGGCCTCGCGCAATGGCGTCGGCCAACGTGATCGGCCGCGGCGCCGGGGTCTGAGCGGCCGCGATGGCCGGCGTGACAACGAGCAGGAGCGACAGCAGCGATCGGGTCATCATCCTCGCGCCTTCTTTCGGCGGGCCGTCGTGCTGCGGGCCCGGGTGCGTGGGGCGGCCTGGGGCCGGCGAATGCCTTCGAGAACAAGGGCGACCACCGCATCGCGCACATCGTCCGATGCGGGCGGGCGCGTTTCGAGATCGCCAAAAAGAAAACGGCTCTGATTGAGATGCACGACGAGCGACGGCACCATCCGCGGCACGATCAGCGCCGCTTCGGGCCGGAACTCGCCGGCAGCGATCCCGCGTGCCACGATCTCGCCCAGGAGTCGGCGATGCCGTTGCACCACCTGCTCAAAGTAGAAGCGGCGGATTTCGGGGAAGTGGCCGAGTTCGGACTGGACCAGGTGCGCCATGCACACCATGTCGGTGCGCGAGAGCGCCTGCCACATCCGGTGAATCACGTGAATCAGCAGTTCCGTGGCGGTGCCCGCGTGAGAGCGCGCAAAGGCCTCGACCTCTTCGAGCAGGACGACGACCTTGGTCTCGACCACGGCGCGAAAGAGATCGTCCTTCGATTCGAAGTAGAGGTAGACCGTGCCCTTGGAGACGCCGGCGCGAGCCGCGACCTCCTCGAGCGTGGTCTGCCGGAAGCCGCGCTCGCTGAAGACCGTCAACGCCGCCGCGATCAGTTCGTCCGGACGCGCCGCGGGGCGCCGGGAGAACCGGGGAGTGGCGGTGGAACGGATGGGCGAGCGCTTCACGAACGTCCTCTGGTTACTGACTGGTCAGTAATGTACTGGACACCGGCCGACGGGGCAACTCCCGCTCCTGGCCCCCAGCCCTTGCCCCCTCCGCCCTTTACGCAGACATTGGAGCTGAACCTGCCGGAGGCCACTCGCCCATGACGGAGCCCTATCTCAGCTCCGATGAGTACGACGAAAAGGCCCACCAGCTCTACAATGAAGCCCGTTACGACGAGGCGCTTGCGCTCCTGCGCGAGGGCCTGATTCGCTATTCCGACGCCGTCGACCTGCACGTTGGTCTGGGTTACGCCCAGCTCGCACGCGAGGAATACGGGTGGGCGCGCCGCGCCTTCGCCGACGCCCTCGGCTTCGATCCCGATCATGAAGACGCTCTCGCCGGCGTCGGAGAGACATTGCTTGTCCTCGGCCAGATCGAGGGATCGCTCCGCGCCTTTCAGCGCCTGATCGACCTCGGCTTTGACGACGACCACGAACTCATGCTGCAGGTCGGCCGCGCGCTCTTCCGCGAAGGCTTCTTTGCCGAAGCACGCCGCTTCTTCGAGCGCGTGCGCACCCATCACCCCGATTCACCCGAAGTCGCGGCCTCCCTCGGCTATACCGCGCACCGCCTGGGCTTTGACGCCGAGGCCTTCTACTGGCTGCGCCGTGCGCTGCAGCTGGAACCCGATTATCACGAACCACGCATCTATCTCGCGAACGTCCTCTACGACCGCGGCGAAGTGGCGGCAGCACTCCGTCACTTTGCCCGCGTCCGTCCGGAGGATCACTTCGACGACCTCGGCGTCTGGCGCACCATCGAATTGCTCAAGTCGACGCGCGGTGTGGGCGACGATCATCGCGATATCCGGCCGTGGCTCGCGCGACTTGCCGAACTCGGCCAGGAATCGAGCGCGGACGCCGCCATGCTGGCGGAGATCGAGAATCGCCAGCCCGATGGGACATCGCGCGATCCCAATCAGCTCGAGCTCTTTGGCACGCTCATGCGCGATGTGCCCGAGATGCAACGGCGCCCCAGTGCCGAAGCCGGGTCCCATGTGATCGAGACGCTGGGCGGCCTGATGCTCCGCGGCTCGTGGGACGATCTCGTCCTGCAACTGCAGGCCGTTGAAGGCGCGTGGGCCGATGGCACCGTCACCGAATTCATGCATGCATTCGCGCGTCGCGGCTCGGCCGAGACCGGGGTCAAGATCCCGCTGACCGGATCGGAGCCCTTCCTCCGCGGAGCGGCTGCGGCCGGTGTGATTCGCATCCTGCAGTGATCCAGTTCCAATCCGCCAGCAAGTCCTACGTCTCGCTGTTCACGCGGCGTCGCGTCGACGCGCTCAGTGATTTCTCAATGGAGATGCACCGTGGCGAAGTGGTCGGCATCGCCGGTCCCAATGGCGCCGGCAAGTCCACCCTCATCTCTCTCCTGCTCGGATTTCTCGATCCTTCTGGCGGCCGCGTTCTGGTTGATGGCCGCACGCCGCGCGCCTATGTCGAGCATGACGGTGCCGGGTATCTCACCGAATTGATCGCACTGCCACCGGCGTGGCGCGTCCCCGCCACGTTGCAGCGGCTGGCGGTGCTGGCCGGCGTGCCCGCGACGGAACGCACGGCCCGCGTCAACGCGCAGCTCGCACAGCTTGGCCTCGAAGAGCACATTCGCAAGACAAACAAGCAGCTGTCCAAGGGCAACCTGCAGCGCGTGGGACTTGGCCAGGCGCTGATCGGCGACTTCGATCTGGTCGTGCTGGACGAGCCCACACACGGCCTCGATCCGCTCTGGACGCAGCGTTTCCGCGATATCGTGGCGGAGCTTCGCCGTCCCGAACGGCTCATCCTGATCGCTTCGCACAATCTTGATGAGCTCGAACGCCTCGCCGATCGCGTCGCGATCCTCAACAAGGGCCGGCTGCAGAACATCGTGACCCGCGGCGCCGGCCTGGAAGCCGCGACGCCAGTGCTCTGGCGCGTGGTCTTCGATGCGCCCGCGCCGGATGTCGCCGCGGTGCTCCCAGGGGCCACGCCGATCGAAGGGCGCGCCGGTGCCTGGACGGTGCGGGCCACGCGGAGCGGTCTGAGTGCCGCGCTCGCACGCCTGCTCGGCGATGGCGCGGTTCTGGTCGAGTGCACGCCGCAGGAGAGCACACTCGAATCGGCGTTTCGCGCGGCGGTCCGATGAACGCGCGGACGCGTGCACCGCTCCGTTACGCGCCATGGCTGGCGCGCGATCTGCTGGTCTGGCCCGGCGTGGTCTACGCGGCGGTGGCGGTGCTGGTGGGCTTCATCGACTGGCGCCTGGCCCTGCGCGCGGCGTCGGGACATGCCGGCCGCTTTTCGCTCGTCCCGACCGCGGCGGCCACGCAGGCGGGCGTCTGGAATACCTGCCTCACCATCGCGATCCTCTTTGCGATTGGCGGAGTCGTCGGGATCGACGTGCACCGCGGTTATTACCGCTCGCTCTTCAGCAAACCGATGGCGCCCTGGTGGTACTATCTGCAGCGCTATCTCCTGGCCGGCCTGATGGTCCTGCTGGCTCCCGTGCTGCTTGGGGCCTCAGTGGCGGTGGCGCTGCACGGCGGCACGGGACTCAGCGGCTCGTTGTTCGCAACGATCGCGATGGCCTATCTGCTCACCGGCAGTCTCACGCTGCTCTGCAGCATCTTCCGGCCCGAGGGCTGGTTGCTGGTGTTCATCGCGGCGTTCCTGCAGAACATGATCGCCGGCATGCTCAAGGCCGACCGGTACATGAACATCGACCCGCCGGCGATCATGACGTGGGTCCATCGCGTGCTTCCGCCGTTCGATCTGCTCGTGCCGGGCGGTCCATCGCTCCAGGGCGGCGATCTGGCGCATGTGCTGATCTACGGCGCCTCGCTGCTCATCCTCGCACTCCTTCTCTTGCGCTTCCGTCCTCTCGGCACCGGCGGACGCAGCTGATCCTGTGAGTACCTGTCCGTGAGTATTGCTCCCACCGAAGGTCTCTACCGCGAACGTCTCCCCAACGGCGTCACCCTCCTCGTGCAGCGCCGGCGGACCGCACCGGCAGCTGCGCTGGTGACGCATGTGCGCGCCGGGTTTCTGGATGAGCCGGACGAGCGCGTGGGAATCTCGCACGTCCTCGAACACATGCTGTTCAAGGGAACGCCGTCGCTCGGTCCGGGTGAGCTGGCGCAACGCACCAAGGCGCTGGGCGGCTGGCTCAACGCCTACACCGCCTACGACCGCACCGTGTACTACACGGCGGCTCCCGCGCGCCATCTGCCCGATCTGATCGCCTTGCAGGCCGATCAGGTGCAGCGTTCGCTCATCGACGCCGACGAGCTGCATCGCGAGCTGGGCGTGATCATTCAGGAAGCGAACCGCAAACTCGACACGCCTGGTGCGGTGGCCGGCGAAACACTGCATCAGCTGCTGTTTGACCGTCACCGCATTCGTCGCTGGCGCATTGGCACGGCCGATGTGCTGGAGCGATTCACCCGCGACGATGTCCTGAGCTACTACCGGTCACGCTACTCTCCTGCGCGGGTGATCGTCTCGCTTGTGGCGGACGCCGAGGAACAGACCGCGCTCGATCTGCTGCGCGCGGCCTGGGGCGACTGGAGTCACCCGGCGGCAGCGATCGCGGCCGGCCCCGAGGAAGCCGCGCCTCCCGCGGTGCACGCACGACGCATGCAGGGAGACGTCGCGTTGGCCGAGCTGGTGGTCGGCTGGCGGGCGCCTGGGGTGCTCGATCATGATATTCCCGCGCTCGAGCTCGCCGCCGCCGTGCTCACGCAGGGACGCGCCGCGCGGCTGACGCGCTTGCTGCGCGAACCTGGATTGGTCGGCGCGGTGGGCGCCGCGCACTACGGTGTGACGGATGTTGGCGTCTTCACCGTGGCCGCGGAACTCGATCCCGACCGGCTGGACGCGGTTCTTCCCGCCATCGGCGGCGCGGTGCGCGATCTGGCGGAGCGCGAGACAACGCCAGCGGAGTTCCAGCGGGCGCGGGCACTCCTGCAATTGCGCATTCGCCGCCGGCTCGAGCGCTATGAGGCCCGGGCGATCGCACTCGCCGATGCGGAGGCAATGGGCGATGTCACCCGCCTGGACCGGGAAGAGCAGGAACTCACCGCCGTCATTCCCGCTACGCTCCGCGAGGCTGTGGCGCGCACGCTCATCGCGGATGGCGTTTCGGGGATTCTCTACGCCCCCGACAGCAGCGTAGTGCCTTTTGACGCCGACATCCTCCGCGCCGCCATGGCAGTGTCGCACACCACGGTGCGCACCGTGGCGCCGCGCCCGCAGGTGCGTGGCGTCACCCATCTGGCCGCGAGCGGTCTCGACGTGCTCACCGCGCGTCACGGCAATACCGGCCAGGTGACGCTGTCGGTCTACGTCCCGCGGCTCGAGCGCGAAAATCCGGCAAACGCCGGTCTCGCGCTGCTCGGGATGCGGAGCATGCTGCGCGCGACACACCGACGCGATCCCGCGGCACTCGCCTTCGCGGCGGAATCGCTGGGAGGCATCATTGCGCCCATTCTGGGTACTGATGTTCTGGGTCTGAGCCTGACGGTGCTCGCAGAAGATGTGGCGCGCGGCGCCGAGCTGCTGGCGGAGGTGTTGAGCGAGCCGCGGTTTGACCCGGACACCGTGGCGGTGGAACGCCGTGTGCTCGCCGACGATGCGCGCGCCGCACTCGACGACATGGTGCGCTTTCCCTTCCAGCTCGCCTTTGGCGCGGCGTTCGACGATACCGGCTACGGCTCGCCGATGCTCGGCACGCCGGAGTCTGTTGCAACGCTCGACGGGGCGCGCGTGCTCGACTGGCACCAGCATTGGCTTGCGCACGCTCGTACTGTGGTCGCCGTCGGCGATGCGGAACCCGACGCGCTGGCCGGCACGATCGCCGAGGTGTTTGCGCGGACACCAGGCGGTGAAGGGCGTGCCGGCGGGCAGACGCAGGCAATGTCGCCGGGAACGCGCGTGGCAAGTCGCGTGCGGCAGCAGTCGGCGCTGGCGCTGGTCTTTCCCGGTCCCGCGCGCACCGATCCTGAGCGGCATGTCGCGGAAGTCTGGGCGGCGATCGCGAGCGGGCTGGGCGGCCGGCTCTTCGAATCGCTGCGCAGCGCGCGCTCATTGGCGTATTCGGTGATGGCATCCTCGTGGCAGCGTCGCGACGCGGGCGCGGTCACCGGCTATATCGCCATGGCCCCCGAGCGGCTGACCGAAGCGCGCGATGCGATGTTCGTCGAGCTCGAGCGTTTCCGTGTCGAGGCACCGACCGCGGCGGAGGTGTCGCGGGCGAGTGCCATGCTCGCCGGCGAGGCCGAAATGTCGCGCCAGACCGCCGCGGCGCTGGCCGGCGAGATTGCCGATGCGTGGCTGCTGGGGGAGGGGCTCGAAGAGCTCGCCGATCCTGCGCTGCGCTATCGCGCGATCAGCGTGGAAATGATATTCGACTTTGCGCGGCGCACTCTCGATCCTTCAAAGTGCGCCACCGGCGTGGTGGAAGCGGCGCGCTAGCGGACAATCGGCTTGGCGTGTGCGATCGGCACCGGTACCACCAGGCCGTCGTCCGCCGTGATCGCCTCGCTCGAGTTGCCGCGCCCCACCCGCATGCCCCGATACCCGGCCCACAGCAGCGCCGGCACCATCAAGGCGCCCATGAGCAGCGTCTGTGCGGCGTTCATGTCGTAGGCCGCCTGGCGATCCTCCGGCACCACATGCCGGACCTGAATCACATCGAGGGCGTTGAAGAGCAGCAGAGGCACCAAGGCCACGCCGAGGACTAGCGCTACGAGCGCGACGCGGCGGATTGCCTTCCAGCCGCCGGCATAGAGGCCGATGGCACTGATCAGCACCAGCTCGGCGGCCAGTTGCGGTGCCGCGCCCAGGAGGAGCGAAGAGAAGTGCAGGCGCCAGCTGGCATCGTCAAAATGCATCGGCATGCTGCTCGTAGTGATGACCACGAGCGGCTGCATGAATGCCACGATGACGATGCCGATCAGCGCCGGCGCGAGTATCTGCGCGCGGAAGCCAGGGCTCGGATTGTCGGGGACGATCATTCCTGCACTCCCGGGAAAAGTGACCACTCGGCGCCACGCGGCGAGTGACGAACGTGAGATCATGTTGCACGGTTAATGCCGGAAACGAATCGGGCCCCGGATTGCCGGGGCCCGTTCGATAGTGGAACCGCGTTTCCGCGTCAGACCGTGCGGCGCTTCCGGCGGCGGAGGCCACTGGCACCCATTCCCATCAGGCCCAGCGCGATCAGCGACATGGTGCCCGGTTCCGGCGTGACCTGCGATGGCGGGCCCGACGGGACGACGTGGTACAGGAATTCCTGCGCTTCGCAGCCGTTGGATGAGTTGCACTTGCCTTCGCCATCCGGCTCGGTCGGCGTGATGATGCCCCAGTCGGCCAGGACGATCGAGTTGTAATTCAATGACGTCTGGGCGCCAGTGACATCGCCGTCAACCGCGCTCTTCACCGCACCGCTATAGAAGCTGTTGCCGAAGTAGGTGCAGGAGGAGGAGCTGTAGCCCATGACGATCCAGATGGCGCACTGCTGTTCATCCTGCACGAGGGTCGTCTCGGCCGTCGTCAGGGACTGCGCGATGTACGCGGCTTCGCGGTAGAGCGTCTGGTCGCCGCTGTTGCTGTGGTCGTTCAGATTGGTCCACGCGTAGGTGCCGGAGAAATCGGCGGACACGAGCGGCGTCACGTCGGCCGACAGCGTCTCATTGTCGTTGACAAACTGATTCGGATCAACGCACCAGACCTGGAACTGCGTGGTCACAGTCGCTTCACCGGTCTTTGCCAGGTTGTTGGCGCCGGTGAAATCGCCGAGGTAGCTCCCCTGGCCGTTGTCGCCCGAGACAAAGGTGAATGCCTCGGTGAACGATGCGGTAGCCGGGATCTGGGCGGCAAGGCCACCAGCCATAAGAGCGGAAATAGCGAGACCGCTGACTAGACGACGAACCATCGGACCAGCTCCCTCGGGTCGCAACCCGAAAAGTGTGTGCTTGGGTAACGGCCCCTATGGAAGCACGCAACATGCCAGAAAAATCCGGGTGCGTCCAGGGTGCAACGGTCCAGGATTGTTTAGCTTAACGCATTGTATTGCAATGACTTGCGGATTTGCGATTGAGTTGTTGATCGCCAGGTATCGATCATTGGCTGGCGAGGCAGGCGGTTGTCCGACAACAACTTGTGGCGCAGGCACCACGGCTGCGTTTGGACCGGGCGCGGCGACAACGCGACGGACTGGCGCCGTCCAACTCAACGGTAGATTTGTCCGCACCTTCTCCGGGGTGCGTCGAGTACGCCATGGTCTGGGGAATATCCGCTGTTGTGCGGCCGCAACAGATTGAGGGGATAGGGCACCAAGGCGGCGATATTTGTGGCTCGCTGCCCCCGAAAATATTCCTCGTAAGATGTTTATTTGCAATGATTTACGCTGTTGTTGATTTCGGCTTTGAAACGCGCATGGGACTTGCGAAGATGGGGGTCGAGTGAAAGTCGGATTGTCTCTGGGAGGTATTGGTGATGACCGTAGCCCGTAATGTTCGCCGATTTGCCGTGTGGTCCGGATCAGTCGCCCTGGTTATGGGTGCACTGGCTCTGGCGCCGGCTCGCGCATCTGCCCAATACACGCTGACGTTTGATCCGTCGACCACCGCCGGCAACACGATGGCGGGTACGTATCAGGGTACGATCCCGACGAGTGAAGTGACGGTCAAGGATGGTGTCGCCAGCAACTTCGGCGGCGGGGCGATCACCAGCTATGCCAATTCGACCAGCGACTGCGACGCCCGTACCACCACCGCAGGCGGCGGCCTTTGCTTCCAATCGGGCACGACGTACGGCGAGACGGGCAGCACCAACCATGTGGCGGTTGCCGGGACGTACTGCACCGCAAGTTCCCAGAACAACTGTACCACAATGAATGGCGCCACCGACGTTGGAGAGTTTGACTTCACGACGGTGGGCAGCAACGTCGCCTCGTTCATCTCGGTGACGGTGGGCTGTGACTACAGCCTGAACGCGGTCAGCTCCAATTGCGGGCAGTCGACAATCAACCAACTCGAGTTGCAGATCTGGAATGCGGCTGGAACAACAGAACTCGCCTACGACTTCGATCCGGCGTTCACCAACACCGCTACGTCCGCTCTCAACCTGACGGCGGCCAATTTCACGCTTGAGAGCGGCGTCACTTCGCTCACGAACCTCTCGGGCGGTTTCCGGTTCGAGTGGGCAAACGTTGGGGGCAGTACTGCCAATTGCGGCGCGTCCTGCACGCTGGCAGCCGGCGGCTCGGACGTCTTCTCGGTCGACAACCTCAAGTTCGATTCCCAGATCACGCCGGAGCCAGGTACGTTGGCGCTCTTCGGCACCGGTCTGGTCGGCTTGGCGCCGCTGATGATGCGCCGCCGTCGCCGCTCCGCCTGATTCGTTCCACCTGACATACCGCGCCGTCCGCACTGCTGTACGGACGGCGCTTTGCTTTTGCGCACCGGCGCCACACCGCTCCAACGGCGTGCTGTGGCCTCGGCGCCACCTCGCGCTCTGCCGTCTTTTGGAATGGCACCAAGCCGCAGCTCCGAAAAGCCGTCAACCTCATAGCTCGTAAGTCATTGCTCTACAATGAGTTATATGGAGCACCCCGAACCAGGTGACTCGGCATACCGATTGCCCCTTCCGCATTGACGGCGATACACGCCGGACTTCGTGGAGAATGGCAATGCGAGTTCGAGTTCAGGGAACGGCCAAATCCAGATATGGGGCGGGACTCCTCGTTGCCGCCGCGTTGGTGCTACCCGTGCGGGCCGAGGCGCAATACACGCTCAGCTTTGCCGGATCATCACAGTTTTCCGCGGCGACCATCTGCCCAGGCGGCTTCAGCATCGGCTGCACCGTGAGCGACACCTACGGCAGCGTCGCCGGCGTGGTGGATGTCGAGAATGGTACCATCAAGACTTTCGGGGCTGCGACCACCAAGCTCAAGAATGACTTCGTCATTGGCGCGGGCTCGGACGTCGGAGAAAATGCGGCGAACGGTGACATCGGCTACATCGATGCAACCGGCACCAACGTTGGCGTTTTCGACTTCAGTACGGTCGTCCCGACGCGTTTCTTCACGCTCGATTCGTTGCGCGTGGGCCTCAGCAGCGCGGCCGCGTGTACCAGCAAGGCCAAGAGCTGCGTGAATGGTGGCGCGGTGGACTATGACGTGGAGCTGTATAACGACGACAACGAGTTGCTCTGGGACTCGGGGGATATTTCAATCGCGCCCGGGACGTCGGAGCTGATCACGCCGCCGGCCGCGTTCGCGGCGAACGTTCAGGGCGGTGCCTTTCTCGAGTTCGCGCCGGTCGATGGTCTCAGCAATGCCAAGTCGAGCTATTTCTCGGTGGACAACGTGACCTACGAGGTGGCGTCGTTTACCCCGGAGCCGGGAGCGATGGCGCTTCTGGGCACCGGCCTCGCCGTTCTGGTGCCGCTCTCGATCCGCAGGAAACGCAAGACGGCCTGAGTCGTCATTCTGCCGACACCCGGCGCGCGGTAGCTTTGAGCCGTGTCCGCGCCGACCGCTCGTCCGACGATTCGCCCCACCGCACCATTCGCCGTTGCCGACGGGATCACGCTGGCGCGGATTCCGCTGGCGCTCATGTTCATCTTCGCCGCGAACACGCCGGTGCGGCTCGCCATTCTGAGCCTTACCGCCGCCACCGACCTGGGTGATGGCTGGGTTGCGCGGCGTTTTGGCTCGTCGCGGATTGGCGCGGTGCTCGACCCGATCGCCGACCGCCTCTTCATGGCGGCGGCTTTCGGTGTAGTGCTTTTTTCCGGGCGGCTGGAGTGGTGGGAGGTCGTGGCCGTCCTGGCTCGCGACATCATTGCCAGCGTTGCGTTCTTTGTGACCCTCGCCACGGGCCGCGTGACGGCTGTGCCCGCGCGCGCCGGCGGCAAGGCGGTCACGCTGCTGCAGTTGCTGACGCTCTTCGCGTTTGTGCTCGACTCACCGCTGGTGCGCCACCTGGCCTGGTCCACCGCGGCGGTAGGGCTCTATGCCATCTGGGACTACAACCGACACTTCTTTCGCGAGCTCAAGAACCGATGACCGATCCGCATGTGCGCCACAGCACACTCGAGTGGCAGGGAGATTTCCGTTTTCTGGCCGGCGGACCGTCCGGGCCGCAGGTACTGATCGACGGGAACAGCGTCGAGGGACCGAGTCCGGTGGTCACGCTGCTGCTGGCCGCCGGAGCGTGTTCGGGGTCGGACGTGGTCGACATTCTTCGCAAGGGAAAGATGGAGCCGAGCCGCTTTACGCTGGAGGTGTCGGGGCGGCGGCGCGAGGACTATCCCAAGCGGTACACCGAGATCCGGATGGTCTTTCGCGTGGCGGGCGAGGGGATCACGGAAGCGAAGGTGCGGCGCGCCGTGGATCTGTCGATCGAGAAATACTGTTCGGTGGTCCTTTCGCTCAATCCGGACATTCCGGTGACGACAGAGATTGTGATCGAGCCGGTCTGAACGCTCGGGTCTGAGCCCTTTGTCATCCTGAGCCTTGCACCCTTTGTCATCCTTGAGCGCAGCGAAGGATCTCGCGCTCAATGCGACGTCAAGCCCGCCGCTGGCGTGTTGGACAGGAAAGCAGATCACTGCGCTGGGGGCGACCACGCCAGACCGCCCACTCGTCGGCGCGGAACTCGCGCGCGCCGCGATCGTGAGATCGTTGGTCCAGACAGAGGCGCGCTGCTCAGACACCCGCGCCTTCCTCTGGTCGGCTGTCGTGCTCGCCCCGCGAAGCTCCGCCGGCACGGCCCCGTGGCGCGAATCACGGGGCGGACCATGGGACGGTGTGTGCGAAGCGGCGTCAGTGCGCCATCGGGGCGGGTCGGGGTGCAGGGATCGCACTGCAGGCGCGCAGCACCACTGTCCCATGGTCACGCCCGCGCCGAGATCCGTCGCTGCCCTCCGGATGACAACAAGCTGCGCTCAGGGTGACAAAAAGACTCAGGTCTCAGCTCTCAAACCAGACAAGCCTTAGCGTGCCAACGCAAGAACGCCTGATGCGC
>DATAVM010000088.1:0-17304 GCA_036267775.1 Gemmatimonadales bacterium | reverse complement strand
CGGACCGGAGGTAGGGATCCGGACAGGATGCAGCGTATCGAATGGAACGTGCGACGGATCCAGCGACCAGATTACTTCCTTCGACTACGGTTTCATGCTTGGCGTCGGCATCTCTGTGCAGCGATTCTCCGCCAGCATTCGGTACGACGATGGCCTTGCCGATCTCAATCCTCACACCGATGTGGGAGAAACAGTCTACAAGAATCGCGCGCTCTTTGTGCTGGTGGGCGTACACTTCTAGCACCGCCGGGCGTCTCGGATTGCGAGTGGCACGGAAGGCTGCATGCCACTCGCCGTCCGATTCCGCTCATCCTTCGATTCTGTAGATCTCCCGCCGACCACGATCGATCAGGTCGTGGTAACCCTTCATGATCTCCTCGAACTGTTTCATGTCGTCGGTCGAGCCCTGCGGAGTGCTCATCATCGTCTCGAAGGCGTGGAGATCGGCGACTTCCATTTCGGAGATGACGGTCCAGTACTGCTCGCCACAGAAATCCGTCAGGATTCGCATAGGCGGCATGCCGAGGTTGGTGTTGAGTTTGGCGATGGCGAGAAACTTGTCCTTCATGGCGCGCACTTTTCCGGGCTTGCAGTACATGATGTCGCGAACGAGGTACATGACACCCTCCTGGGATTGAGGCGAACTCCGAATCTCTGCGTCGCGCGCCATGCGTCAAGGGGCGGGCCGGCTTACCGCGGCGGCAATCGCACCTGCGTCAGGCAGGTCTCCTCGTCCGCCAGTTCGAGCCGGCTGGCACATGCCACCAGCGCCGTCTGCTGGCGGGCGAGCGCCGCCGCATAGTGTCCCGTGCGGAGCACCGTCATCAGTGAGTCGAAGTGCAGCCGGGCAGCACGCCGCGGTTTGTCGATGGCCAGCAACTGCTGCTGAATGAGGCGGCTCCGATCGGCCAGCGAGCCCTGCTCGGCCGCATAGTTGGCACACTGTTCGGGATGTCCGTCCTGATATTGGCACTGCGAGTCGTTGTGGATCTGTAATTCGGCGATCAGATTGCGGGCACTCTGCTGGACCGGTCGGTCCTCCGCGTTCAGCTGGTCCACCATTGCCGAAGCCAGCGCGGCGCCGCGCAAAATCGCACGCACCGAATCGACGCTGAGCGTGGTCTGCGCCGGAGCGGGCCGAACGCCAGCGATCGCGCCCAGCATCAGGAATACTCCGAGTCCACGGCGCATCAGTGCTTCTCCATTCCGGGCATGTCCATGCCCGCCATGGTTCGGTGGAAGAGGTAATCCTGGTCCTTCTGCCAACCTGGATCGCTGGCGACCACCGCCGGCCACGCCGCGAGCTTGTCAGGAGCGAAGAGCACGACCAGGTGCGTCATCGCGCCACCCTCGATCGTCTTGCCGGTGGGATTCTGGTAGGTGCCGACAATGCGGTAGGTGTGGCCTTCATGCATTCGGATGCCATCGCCCATCACGCCCGGAAGCAGACGCTGCAGCGAGAGAATCTGGCCCGAGGGTCCTTGCTTGACCGCGAGCGCGAGCACCTGCCGGGGTTCACCGGCCGCGGGAACGTCCACGAGCTCGAGGTTGCGGGCATAGTCATGCAGATGTCCGCCGGCCGCGAGAATGCGCCCGCTCAAGGCCGCCGGAAAATCCCGCGTCCATGACGACGGGCCCGCGGGAAGATCCCATCCCGACTCTTCAAAGATGTCGTGACTCACGACCAGCGTCACCGGCAGCACGCTGACGGGCCGCGGATTGAAATTGGTGGGGAGCCACTCGAAGGTGAGCTGGAGTCGTACGCCTGGCAGTGCAGCCGCGGTCGCGTTGTGCCACGCGATGGCGACCGCCATCGGCATTCCCGCGGTGACCGGCACGCCGATCGTCGCGGGAAGACGCAGATCCTCCGTCTCCTTGCCAAATCCCACGAGCCGTTCGGCCGCGGGGTAGAAGAGCTCGCGCCGGCCGAAGTTGACGACTTCGATATGATGCACGATGTCGCGCGGCAGCGCCGCACCGTTGGCGCCAATGATCTCGAGCCGTGCACCACGCAACCAGCCGCTGACCGGCCAGACAAAGCGCTCGGTCGGCGGCTCGGAGTGGCCAGCGTGCTCACCCGTCGCCCCCTTGGGCGGCGCGGGAATGTCCCACGGTCCGGCGGTGAGCGTCACCGTGTGGTGCGTCGAGTCGATGCGCACGACCGCCTGCGCGCGCGCAAACGCGGGACACAGCATCGCGGCCGTCGCGACAAGGGTCAGCCTGGTGACCATGTGGCGCATCGTATCTCCTTGGTGCGGAAGGCCTCAAATTACCATGTCCTGCGCTCGCGCGGACCAGTGCCGGGCCGCGTGATCCGGTCTGGGACGGTCTACCGTTCGGCTTGCAACATTGTGCTGCGCATTGTGCTGCGCCGCCAGGGCGCATTCCCCACCCGTCGGACCATCTCCGTGATTGTCGGGAAGACGGCACACTGATCGTGACGCCTGTGCGCCGCGTGCGGGGCGGCCATGACTTGCGTGAGCCGGTGCACCGAGTGCCAACGGGATATCGGGTCCAGGAACTCGACTGGGGCCTCCCGGTCGGGAACGAGGCGTGGTAAGTGGTCGACTATGTCCCGCGCAAAGGCGACGCAGCAGGGTCCCGCATTGCGGCGTACCACCACGCGTCACTCCGATGCCAGGTCGCCGCGCGATCCCGCCATCATGCTCGCGTGCCAACCTCACCCGTTCCCCCCGAGCAATGGACCGACCGCCGCCACCGCGACGGCTGGGACGGTGAACTCATTGCGGCCGACTGGCTCCGCCGCCGCGGCTGGCGCGTTGAGGCGCATCGCTTCCGGCTTGGCCGCCACGACCTCGACCTGATCGCCCGTCGCGGTGAGCTGGTCGCCTTCGTTGAGGTCAAAGCCCGTCGCTCGACCCGCTGCGGGGCCGGCGAAGAGGCCGTGAGCCTCAAGAAGCGCCTAGTGATCGAACGGGTGGCGTGGAGCTGGATCGTGCGCCATGGCCGGATCGGCGATCAGTACCGGTTTGACGTGATCGCGCTGGCGGGGAACGGTCCCGGGGCGGCTGACCTGCGCCGTATCGCCGACGCATGGCGTCCTGGGTGGCGATGATGTGGCGCAAAACACTACACTATGACACTCTTGATTCGGCAAAACTTCGGTATTACTGTTCCCAGTGAAGCAGATTCAGTCACTTCAACCCTTGATCACGCGGAGTTCCGATGGCCACCGAAGAAATCCGGCTCGAAGCTGATAAGCGCAAGGCTCTCAACCTTGCCATCTCGCAGATTGAAAAGCAGATCGGCCGCGGCGCCATCATGCGCATGGGAGCCGACCGGCCGCGGGTCAAGGTGGCCGCCATCTCCACCGGTGCGATCAATCTCGATGCCGCCACCGGTATTGGCGGGATTCCGCGGGGACGGATCACCGAGATCTATGGCCCGGAGTCATCGGGCAAGACCACGCTCTGTCTTCACCTGGTGGCCAACGTACAGCGCGCGGGTGGAGTCGCCGCGTTTGTCGACGCCGAGCATGCGCTCGATATCGAATACGCCAAGCGGCTGGGCGTCGACATCGAAAATCTCCTCGTCTCGCAGCCCGATACCGGCGAGCAGGCGCTCGAGATCGTCGAGATCCTGGTTCGCTCGGGGGCGGTCGATCTGGTGGTCGTCGATTCCGTGGCGGCCCTGGTCCCCAAGGCGGAAATCGAAGGCGAGATGGGCGATTCGCACATGGGCCTGCAGGCGCGGCTCATGAGCCAGGCGCTCCGCAAGCTTGCCGGTGCGATCAACCGCACCAACTGTGCGGTGGTCTTCATCAATCAGCTGCGCGAAAAGATCGGTGTGATGTTCGGCAACCCGGAGACCACCACCGGCGGCAAGGCACTCAAGTTCTACGCGTCGCTGCGTCTCGACATCCGCCGCATCGGCCCGGTCAAGGAGCGCGAGGCGGTCATCGGCTCGCATGTGCGCGTGAAGGTCGTCAAGAACAAGGTCGCGCCGCCATTCAAGCAGGCCGAGTTCGATGTGATGTTCGACGAGGGGATCTCGCACACGGGGCTGGTGGTGGATATCGCCAGCGAGGCGGGAATCATCCAGAAGTCCGGCGCGTGGTATTCCTACGGCGATCAGCGGATTGGCCAGGGACGCGAGAACGCCAAGCTCTTCCTCAAGGACAATGCGGCACTGCTGGCCGAGGTCGAGGCCAAGGTGCGTGAGACCCTCGGCGTCCTCGCCGCCGCTCCGGCTGGCGCGCCCGAGGAAGACGAGGGCGAGTGAAGATCGAAGGGCTTCTCCCCGATCCACGGCGCCCGGGCAGTACCCGGGTACTGGTCGGGGGGCGGCCCGCGTGGACCGTGCCGGCCGACGTGGTGAGCCGGCTCGGTCTTGCCGTGGGCCAGCTGCTCAAGGGCGAAGTGGTCGCGCGTCTCGACCGCGCCGCCGACGAGGAGGGCGCCTTTCGCGCCGGGCTCCGCTCGCTGGAGCGCCGCGCACATGCGGCGCACGAGCTTGCCGGCAAGCTCGAACGAAAGGGCCATCCTTCAGACGCCGTTGCCGGCGCTATCTCGCGCCTCGAACATCTTGGCCTTCTCGATGACTCGGCGTTCGCGCGTCTCTACGTCTCCGCGCGCAGCGCGCGGGGACGCGGGCCCGTGCGAATCCGGCACGATCTGCAGCAGTTGGGCATCGCTCCCGATCTCATTGCCACAGCCCTCCGCGACATCCCGGCCAACGACGCTGATCCGCTGGAGCAGCCGCGCGCGCTCGCGCGGCGCCGGGCGCCGCAACTCCGCAACCTGCCGGTGGACGCACGACGGCGTCGCCTGCTCGCCTTTCTCGCCCGGCGCGGTTTTACCGGCTCCGATGTGCGCGCCCTGGTGGAGGCAACAGTCCGCGACGGAGTCTGAAGGGCTAAGTGCTGGCGCTGCTTGGCGTTCAATGGTGATAGCGGTTCGCTGGCACACCGCTGCATAGTGCTATCATTTAGCATGCACGCTGCAGAGATCCGCCGCCGATTCCTGACTTTCTTCGAGTCACGCGCGCACCAGCTCGTGCCGTCCTCGTCGCTTGTCCCCGAGGGCGACCCGTCGCTCCTCTTTACCAACGCCGGCATGGTGCAGTTCAAGCGGACCTTTCTAGGCCAGGATCCGCGCCCCTACGTCCGCGCCACAACCTGCCAGAAGTGCGTTCGCGCGGGCGGCAAGCACAACGATCTCGAGCAGGTGGGGCTCACCCGCCGCCATCACACCTTTTTCGAGATGCTCGGCAACTTCTCGTTTGGCGACTACTTCAAGCGCGATGCGATCGCCTTCGCATGGGAGTTTGTCACGTCGCCCGAATGGCTCGGCATTCCGGCCGACCGGCTGCGCGTCACCGTTCATCACACCGACGACGAAGCACGCAAGCTCTGGGCGGAACTCGCCGGGCTTCCCGATCACCGCATCTACGGCCTTGATGACAAGGACAACTTCTGGCAGATGGGCGACACCGGTCCGTGTGGCCCCTGCACGGAAATCTTTGTCGATATGGAGTGGCGTCCCGGCGATGCACCCGTCACGCTCGGCAGGGAAGATTTCGAGCGGCTCGCCGAGGCGGGACGCTTCCTCGAGATCTGGAATCTCGTCTTCATGCAATTCGACCGCGCCGCCGACGGCACCCTGACGGCGCTGCCGCGACCCAGTGTCGACACCGGTGCCGGGCTCGAGCGCATTGCGGCCGTGCTGCAGGGCAAGGACGACAACTTCCATACCGATCTTTTCCTGCCGTTGATCGAGCGCGTGGAGCAGCTGGTCGGCCGGAAGTATCCCGGCGGGCCCGAAGGTGAAGGCTTGTCGTTTCGCGTGCTGGCAGATCACGCGCGCGCCGCGACGTTTCTCATTCACGACGGCGTCTTTCCCAGCAATGAGGGCCGCGGTTTTGTGCTGCGCCGCATCATCCGGCGCGGGGTGAGGCACGCCTGGCTGATGGGGCAGCGCGGGCCGACCTTGTCAAGCTTGGTTGAGGTGGTGGTGCCATTGATGAGTTCAGCGTACCCTACTCTCGGCCCCAAGCAATACGAAATCAGCGATCTGATCCGCGGCGAGGAGTCGCGCTTCTTCGAAACGATCGACGCAGGTCTGAGCCGACTCGACGTGCTCTTTGCGAACGGCGTCAAGCGGATCCCGGGTGACGAGGCGTTCAAGCTATTCGACACCTTCGGCTTTCCGATCGACCTCACTGAACTGATTGCGGCCGAGCACGACGTCACGGTCGATCTGGCGGGCTTCGAGCGCGCCATGGAGGAGCAGCGCCAGCGCAGCCGCACGGCGCGCAGCGCGTCACTGGCGGGTGAAGTGGCTTCGGCCGACGATCTCACCGATTTCCATCATCACGGTGGCACGCAGCACTTTGTCGGTTACAGCGAGCTCGACGTGACCACCGAGCTGCTGGGGCACTCGCGTGACGGCCGCGTGCTGATCCTGCGCGACAATCCGTTCTATGCGGCCGGCGGCGGGCAGATCGGCGACACCGGTGTGGTGCGCGGCGACGGCTGGACCTTCACCGTGTCCGATGTGATGAAGAGTCCGGAGTATGGCAGTCGCCTGGTGGGAACACTCGACGGCACGTTTCATCACGGCCCCGTGCAGGCGTCGGTCGATCGCGAGCGGCGTCGCGACATCGAGCGGAACCACTCGGCCACGCACCTGGCGCATATGGAACTGCGCAAGGCGCTCGGGCCGCATGTACGCCAGCAGGGATCGCTGGTGGAACCGGGACGTCTCCGCTTCGACTTTTCGCACCACGGTCCGATCGACGCCGCGCAGTTGACCGACATCGAAGCCGCCGTCAACGATCTCATCCTGGCCAACGCCGAGACCGATATTCAGGAGATGGCCCTCGACGACGCGCTCAAGCTCGGCGCCATGGCGTTCTTTGCCGACAAGTACGGCGACCGCGTGCGCGTGGTGCGGATCGGCGATTCAGTGGAGCTCTGCGGCGGGACCCACGTGCGGAGCGCCGGGCAGATCGGACTCTTCCGCTTTGTGTCGCAGGGCGGCGTCGCCGCCGGTGTGCGGCGCATCGAAGCGGCGACTGGTCATGGCGCGTACGGTAGCGTGCGGGCACTCGATCGGCGCATCGCAACGCTCGCCGGCACGGTACGGGCGCAACCCGATCAACTCGAGCGCAAGATCGAATCGCTGCTGGCGGAGCGCGACAAGCTCGAAGCGCGCCTGGCCGAGGCCATGAAAGGCGGCAACACCGGCGCGAGCCGGCAGTTTCAGTCGGGGTCCGTCAACGTCACCGTGTCGCCGACCGTGGCGGAAGATCGCGCGCAACTGGGGGCCTTGGCCGATGAGTTCCGCAATCGCGAAAAGAAGCAGTCGATTCTGGTGCTGGTGAACCCCACGGCACCGGCGAGTCTGACTGTTGCCGTGACCGATGATCTCGCGGCAGCCGGAAAGGACGCCAACAGCCTGGTCAAGCTCGCGACCGCGCGCTACGGTGGCCGCGGTGGCGGGCGCCCCACGTTTGCGAGCGGGTCACTCGCCGTGTCGAGCGTCGATACCGTGGCGGGAGAAGACTTTGCCGCCATGATCCGTGAATGGATTGGCGCGTGACCGACGCCGCGTGGTTTGACGATCGCACCGAAGGCGCGCCCCCGGTGCTGCGCGAACGGGTCCGCGCATTCTTTGATCATGCGCCGCAGGAGTCACGCCCTGCGCGGCTTGCCGCGGCAGGCCGGAGCGCCCTCCATGCGGCGATCGCCGCTGGTGACGACCGCGGCGCCGCACTCGACCTGCTCGCGGCCGATGCGTTGATCACGCTGGCGCTCCTCTCCCACGCCGAAGACGATCCGCTCACCCTCGGCACGTGGGCGGGAACATTGCGTGCGCAGATGGTGGCGGCCTGATGATCGATCTGCACGGTCATCTCCTGCCCGGCGTTGACGATGGATCGCGGAACGTGCAGCAGTCGGTGCGCGTGCTGCGGACCTTTGCCGCCAAGGGCATTACCGACGTCGCATGCACGCCGCATCTTCTCGCGTCGAAAGTGGAAGAAGGGTGGCCGGCCAACTACGAGGCGGCATGGGCGGCACTCACCGCCGAGGTGCCCGAGGGCATCACGTTGCATCGCGGTGCGGAGGTGATGCTCGACCGGCCCATGCCGGCGGGCGTGGCCGAGCGCAAGATCACGCTGGGCGGATCGCGGTACGTGCTGGTGGAGTTTCCGCGGATGGTGCCGGCCGAGATCGTGGCGCGCGCGCTGGCGGAAGTCCTGCGGACAGGATTGGTGCCGATTCTCGCGCATCCCGAGCGCTATTCCTCCTGCTCGGTCGACACGGTGCGTGCGTGGCGCGAACTTGGTGCGGTGATTCAGGTCGATGCGACGACGATGACGCTTCCGCGAAGTCGCGGCGACCGGGCCCGTGATATCGTCGTCGCGGGACTCGCCGACATTCTTGGCGCCGACAATCATGGCGACGAGCGCAACGTGGCCACCGCACTCGACTGGCTGAGCGAGCACGATGGCGCCGATCAGGCCATTCTGCTGCTCGAGACCAATCCGCGCGCCATCCTCGACGACAAGACGCCGTACGAAGTCGATCCGCTGCCAATGCGCACACCCATCTGGCGCTCGGTGCGCCGCCTCTTCGGCTCCGAATGACGGACGGCGCGCGCATCGCCACCGGGCTCCGGGCGCTCGCCACGGTGGCGGAGAATGCCGCACAGCACGCCGACGTGCTCGCGCCGATTGTGGTGGCAATGCGCACCTGTCTTGCAAACGGTGGCACGCTCTTCTTCGCGGGCAACGGCGGGTCGGCCGCGGATGCACAGCATATTGCCGCGGAGTACGTCGTGCGCTATCGCGCCGTACCGCAGCGAGCGCTCCGCGCAATCGCGCTGACGACGGACAGCTCGATTCTCACCGCCGGTGCCAACGACTTCGGCTTTGAAGAGGTTTTCGCACGTCAGCTCGACGCGCTGGCACGCCCAGGCGACGTGTTGATTGTCCAGAGTACGTCGGGCAAGAGCGCCAATTGCGTCACCGCCGTCGAACGCGCGCGGTCCCTCGGAGTCGTCACGATTGCGCTGCTCGGCGGCGACGGCGGTACCCTGGCGACGGTGGCGGATCACGTGTTCGTTGTGCACGATGATCGCGTCAACCACGTGCAGGAAATCCATCTCGCGGTGCAACACCAGATCGCGGCCATTCTGACGACGGAGCATTCGGCGTGATCTCGCTTGCCGGAAAGCGCATCTTCATTACCGGGGCTTCCCGTGGCATTGGCCGTGCGACCGCGCTGCTTTGCGCCCGCGCGGGTGCCGATGTCGGCATCACGTATCGTACGCGGCGCGCGGACGCCGACGAGGTAGCGCGCCAGATCCGCGCACTCGGCCGGCGCGCGTACGTTGGCGGCGGCGATCTGGGCGACCCCGCGCGCGTGAGCCAGGTCTTTGCGGAAGTCACTGCGGCACTTGGCGGGCTCGACGGCCTGGTCGTCAACCACGGGGTCTGGCCCGAGACAGACACGCCGCTGATGCGCATGGCGCCCGAGCGGTGGCACGAGACCATTCGTACCAATCTCGACGCCGTCTTTCTCGCGACGCGCGCGGGACTCGGTACCATGCAGAAGAGTGGCGGACGTGTGGTGATGGTCGGCAGCACCGCGGGGCAACGCGGCGAGGCATTTCATGCCGACTACGCGGCGAGCAAGGGCGCGATGATCTCGCTGGTCAAGTCGCTGGCGGTGGAATGCGCGCCGGATATCACGGTGAATTGCGTGGCCCCGGGGTGGGTCGACACGGAGATGAGCGCCGGCCCGTACGCCGGCGACGGCAAGGCCCGCATTGCCGCGGGTATTCCACTCAAGCGCGTCGCCTCAGCCGACGACATCGCCGGTCCGATTCTGTTTCTGCTGTCCGACCTCGCCCGGCACATCACCGGCGAGATTCTCAACGTCAACGGTGGCAGCGTCCTCTGCGGATAGACGCGTCTCCGTCGCGGCCGGGTGACTCGGCGTTTCCGGAGAGCATTCCGATCCCCGCGGCCGTGGTCGAGATTCTCCGCAAGCTCGAAGAGGCCGGCCACGAGACGTGGTGCGTCGGTGGTGCCATTCGCGACGCACTCCTCGGCAATACGCAGCAGGATGTCGATCTTGCCACCGCGGCGCCGCCCGAAGTCGTGCGCCAGTTGTTCCGGCGGACGGCACCTGTCGGGCTGGCCCATGGCACCGTGGGCGTGCTCGAGGAAAACGGCACGCTGCACGAAGTCACCACCTTCCGGCGCGATGTGCAGACCGACGGCCGCCACGCGATCGTGGAGTTTGGTGTGTCGCTCGACGACGATCTCGCGCGCCGCGACTTCACCATCAACGCCATCGCATATCACCCCTTGCATCGCCAGTGGCGCGACCCCTTTCGCGGCCACGACGATCTTCGCCGCGGCGTGCTGCGCGCGGTGGGCGAGCCTGCGGAGCGCTTTCGCGAGGACCGCCTTCGTATTCTCCGCGCGCTCCGGTTCACCGCCCGCTTTGCCCTCGCCATCGATCCGGTCACCTGGGCCGCCGCTGTCGATCAGGCGGCCGACACCGGCCACCTGTCCGCTGAGCGCATTCGCGACGAGTGGGTCAAAGGAATCGGGACGGCCCGCTCGCCGGAACACCTGGCGCGGCTCTGGCGCGCGTCGGGCGTCGCGGCCGTATGGCTTCCCGAGCTGACCGACGATCCGCCGGCCGTTGCCCTCCCAGCCCGTCCCGATCCCGTGCTGGTCACGGCGCTCTTCTGCACGCCGTGCGCGGCCGTCTGGCGCCGTCTCAAGGGATCGACCGCGGAGATTCGCCGCGCGGAGGCGATCGATCGCGGCCCGGCGGCGCCTGCCAGCGGTGATCCGCGCGATGTCCGCCGCTGGATGGCGCAGGTCGACATGGCGGCCGACGACCTCGCGATGCTGGCGCACTGGCGCGGTGGAGACGCGACGACATGGCCCGACGAGGTCGAACGTGTGCGTGCGCGGGGCGAGGCGACGTCACGCGGGGCATTGGCGGTGCGCGGAGAAGATCTCCTCACGGCCGACATCCCCGCGGGACCGGAGGTAGGCATGACGTTGCAGCGCCTGCTGGATCGCGTCGTGGACGACCCGAGCCTCAACACCCGCGATCAGCTCCTGGCGCTTGCCCGCCAGCGCGCATGACCGAGGGCGGCCTCTTTGCGCCTCCCGAGCCGCTTGCGGCGCGAATGCGCCCCCGATCCCTGGACGAGTTCGTGGGACAGACCCACCTGCTGGCACCCGGCAAGCCGCTCGGCGACGCCATTCGCCGTGGCGACGTGGGCAGCATCATCCTCTGGGGACCACCGGGCACCGGCAAGACCACGCTGGCGCGCCTGGTCGCACGCCATACCGATCGACAGTTCGTCGGCTTCAGCGCGGTGACCGAAGGTGTCCCGCGCGTGCGGGAAATCCTCAAGGAAGCGGCCGATCGCCGGCGCGTCGGTCGCGGCACGATTCTCTTCTGCGATGAGATCCATCGGTTCAACCGCGCGCAGCAGGACGCGTTCCTGGGCGCGGTGGAACAGGGAATCGTGACCCTCATTGGTGCCACCACCGAGAACCCGTCGTTTGAGCTCAACGGTGCGCTCCTGTCGCGCTGTCGGGTGTGGGTGCTCCAGCCATTGACCGCGGGCGAACTGCGCAGTGTGATCGACCGCGCACTCGCCGACCGCGACCACGGTCTTGGCGAGCAATCGCTCGTGATGCCCGACGAGGCACGCGATCTCCTCGCGCATGTGGCCGATGGCGATGCGCGCCGGGTCCTCACTGTTCTGGAAGTTGCTGCGCAGCACGTGGGACGCGGCGGCACGATCACCGTCGACACCGTGCGCGACTCGCTGGCGCGCCGCGTGCCGATCTTCGACAAGGACCGCGAGCAGCACTACGACCTCATCTCGGCCCTGCACAAGTCGGTGCGCGGCAGCGATCCGCAGGCCACGCTCTACTGGCTGGCGCGCATGCTCGCCGGCGGCGAAGATCCGATGTTCGTGGCGCGCCGGCTGGTGCGTATGGCGAGCGAAGACATCGGGCTCGCCGATCCGCAGGCGCTGGCGGTCACGATCGCCGCGCGCGACTCGTGGCATTTCCTGGGAAGCCCCGAGGGTGAACTGGCGCTGGCGCAGGCGGCGGTCTATCTCGCGACCGCACCCAAGTCCAATCGCGTGTATGCGGCATGGAGTGCCGCGCAGGCGGCTGCGGATGCGTCTCCCGCTGCACAGGTGCCGCTCCACATTCGCAACGCGCCGACCGGTCTGATGAAGGACCTGGGCTACGGTGCGGGATATCAGTACGCACACAACGCGCCGACCGCCTACATCCCTCAGGAATATCTGCCGGAAGAACTGCGCGACGCACGCTTCTACGAGCCCGGTCCCTTCGGATACGAACAGCGCATCGCTGAACGGCTCAAGTGGTGGGCCGAGCAAGGAGTTGCCCCATCCGGTCCATGATCGATGTCGTGCCCCCGCGCGAACGTGTGGTGCTCGTCACCGCGCCGCGCAAGGGCAGTCCCGACGCACAGAAGATCGATGAGCATCTGCATGAGCTTGCCGAACTGGTTGATACCGCCGGCGCAGAGGTCGTGGGGCAGCTGTCGCAGCAATTGGCGGCGCCCAATCCGGGCACCCTGATTGGCGAAGGGAAGGTCGAGGAGCTGAAGGCGCTGATCGGGGCCACGGGTGCCACGCTCGTGGCGTTTGACGAAGAGCTCACGCCCGCGCAGGGACAGGCACTCGAAGAAGGACTCGCCACGCGCGTGATGGATCGCGCCGAAGTCATTCTCGACATCTTCGCGACACGCGCGCGAACGCACGAAGCGCGGCTGCAGGTCGAGCTCGCGCAGCTGCAGTATCTGCTGCCGCGGTTGACGCGCATGTGGAGCCACCTTTCGCGCATTCGCGGCGGCATCGGTCTCCGCGGCCCCGGCGAAACGCAGCTGGAGACCGATCGCCGGATCATTCGCACCAAGATCGCGCTGCTGAACGAAAAGCTGCAGGACGTCGCGCGTCACCGCGAAACCATTCGCAGCGGCCGCAATCCGATGTTCTCGGTGGCGCTCACCGGTTATACCAACGCCGGCAAGTCCAGCATCATGCGGGCGCTGTCCGGCGAGCACGACATTCTCGTGGAGAATCGACTCTTTGCCACGCTGGACACGCTGACCCGCGAAGTGAATCTCGGCGACACGCTCCGCGTGCGCATCAGCGACACCGTCGGTTTCATTCGCAAACTGCCGCACCATCTGGTCGCATCGTTTCGGGCGACCCTGGCCGCCGCGAGCGAGGCCGATCTCCTCTTGCTGGTGACCGACGCCGCACATCCCGAATGGGAAGACCACCTGACCACGGTCCGGGAGGTGCTGGCCGAGCTTGGCCTCGCGGAGCGGCCGGCGCTGCTGGTCTTCAACAAGCTCGACGCGGTGGAGGATCCGGCAGCCTTTGCCGCCCGCGTTCGCGACCGCTACCCCGACGCGATTTTCACCACCACCATGCGGACCGACGGACTCGCGCCGCTCAAGGCTGAGCTGCGGGGCCGTGCGGAGGCGGTCCGGCCTGTGGTACGAGTTCTGCTTGATCCTGCCGATGGCAGGCTGCTGAGCCAGCTCTACCGTGTGGGCGACGTGCTGGCCCAGGGGCTCGAAGGCGACCGCCTGGCCATCACGGTCCGCCTGGAGCCGTGGCGGGCCGAGCAGTTGCGGCGAGATGGTCTTCACATCGAACAGGGCGAGGCGGACGGATGAAGTATCTGGTGACGGGCGCGGCAGGATTCATCGGCTATCACGTGAGCGAGCGCCTGCTCGCCCGCGGCGACGAAGTCGTGGGGCTCGACAATATCAACCCGTACTACGATCCGACGCTCAAGCATGCCCGTCTCGATCGCCTGCGCCGGCACGCCGGCTTTCGCCTCGCGCAGATCGATCTTGCCGACGCGGCTGCGGTCAAGGCGCTCTTCGAAGCCGAACGCTTTCAGCGCGCGGTGAATCTTGCCGCGCAAGCGGGCGTCCGGTATTCGGTGACGCATCCGCACGCCTATGTCAGCAGCAACGTGACCGGCTTTCTTCACGTGCTCGAGGGCTGCCGCCACACCGGCGTCGAGCATCTGGTCTACGCCTCGACGTCGTCGGTCTACGGGCTCGACACGGCGATGCCGTTTTCGACGCACCAGGAAGTGAATCACCCGGCGTCGCTGTATGCCGCGACCAAGAAGGCGAATGAGCTCATGGCTCACTCGTATTCGCACCTGTACGGCTTGTCGACCACCGGGCTGCGATTCTTCACCGTCTACGGCCCGTGGGGACGCCCCGACATGGCGCTCTTCCTCTTTACCAAGGCAATGCTCGAAGGGAAGCCGATCGAGATCTTCAACAACGGACGGATGCAGCGCGATTTCACCTACGTCGATGACATCGTGGAGGGCGTGGTCCGCGTCTCCGACCGACCCGCCAGGCCCGACCCGGCGTGGGACAGCAATCACCCCGACCCCGCGAGCAGCAGTGCGCCGTACCGTCTCTACAACATCGGCAACAACCAGCCGACGCAATTGATGGGGATGATCGAAGCGCTCGAGCGGGAACTCGGCATGACGGCCAACAAGGTCTTTGCGCCAATGCAGCTCGGCGACGTCCCGGCCACTGCGGCGGACGTCGAAGACCTCATCGCGGACTGCGGTTTCAATCCCGGGACCGATGTTGCGGTGGGTGTGGCGCGGTTTGTGGAGTGGTACCGCAGCTACTACGGCGTCTGAACCGCCGCGGGCCGCGAACTCAGCACCCGCTGCCACAATTTGACCATCCGCTCCGCCACCGCACCGTCGCCATAACGCTCGAGCACGCGCTGGCGCGCCGCCAGACCCGCGGCCCGGCAGCGCCACGGCTCCGCCACGAACGCCTGCAGCGCCTTGGTCAGCGCGTCGCGATCGCCTTCGTCGATGATGATCCCGCTGTCGCCCACCACATCCGGCAATGCGCCGCAGCGGCTCACCAGCGGCGCCACGCCGCGAGCCATCGCCTGCAAGACCACATTCCCGCTGGGTTCTACCCAGCTCGGCGTCGTGCGCGATGGGGCGACGACGACATCGACCTCGCGCCAGAGCGCTGGCAGATCGGCCCGCGGCAGCGCGCCAAGCCATTCGATCCGCGACGCCAGCCCCAGGCGCTGCGACTGCGCTTCCAGCGCCACCTGGCTCGGTCCGGTGCCCACGATCCGCAGCCGCCAATCGCCATACGTGCTGGCGAGCGCGTCGAGCAGAAGGTCGAGCCCGCGCTCGGGGACCAGGCGGCCGGTGACCGCAAGAATCACAGGCGACGGATCGGGCCGCGGCTCGAACGCCGGTGGAATGTCGAGGCCGCCGGGCGGGAGCACCGCAGTGGGCTTGTCGGAGAGATGGCCCGCCAGATGATCGAGCGCGGAGCGGACGGTGCCGGCCAGCGCTGATGCGCCGTTGCGGACGCGATCGGCCTGCCAGCGGGCGGTGAGGCCCTTGGGTGCACCGATGCTTGCGGTACCCACCAGCACGTACGGAATCTTGAGATCGCGGGCGGCAGCCGCACCGGCTTCTGCGGTCGGCGTGACCGGATCGCCGACCACATGAATGAGCTTGGGCCCGACATCGCGCACCGTCGCCCGCAACGCTCGGCGCGACCAGCGCAGATCCATCGGATCCGCCGGATTGCCGCGCGCGGCAACGCGGACGAATTGCACCAGGCCGTCAGTCTCGGTATCGCCGCCCGCGCGAGCCACCACGGGTGCTACGCCCAGCGAAGTCAGCGAACGAAGCACACCGCGCGGCGGGGGGGCCGGGGCAAGAATGAGAACATGCACGCCCAAAGATGGCGCGTTGGCCGTTAAGATTCACCTATGCGGATTCTGTACCTCGCGAAGTACTACTGGCCACGGTCTGGCGGTATGGAGCGCGTGGTGCAAGGGCTCGCCGAAGGCGTGGCGGAGCGGGGCCACGAGGCCGAGGTCGTGGCGATCACCGCGTTCGGCAGTCCCGCGCCGGGACAACGGCGTCGCGCCGCGATTACCCGTGCGTGGTCGTTTGCGCCGGTCGGCTCGCAGGAGCTCGCGCCGGGCTACATCCGGGCCGCATGGCGTCGCGCCGACATCATCCACCTCCATCATCCCAATTCACTCGCCGACGTGGCGTACGCGACCCGGCTGTCGCTGGCGCCGCTCGTGGTCACCCAGCACGCCGACTATCCCAGCATGAAGTACTGGCTGCCGTCCAAGTACGTCCTCATGCGCGCGGAGGCGATCGTGGTGCCCAGCCGGGCGCACCTGGCCCTCTCGACCGAGCTGCGCGGGTTCGAGGACAAGGTGGCGGTCATCCCGTTCGGTATCGATGAGCGGCGTTGGGAGCTTGTCCCGCCGCCGCCGCCGGGCAACCCGCCCAAGGCGCTCTTCATCGGCCGGCTGGTGGCCTACAAGGGCGTCGACTTTCTCCTGCGCGCCCTGGAACAGGTCCCGGAGCTTCGGCTCGATATTGTGGGCAGCGGCCCGGAGCTCCACCGGCTCCAGACCCTCGCCCGGGCGCTGGCCGTCGACGACCGCGTGAAATGGTGGGGTGAGTATCCCGATGAGGACCTCCCGCGCCGGATGGCCGACGCAGATTTCCTGGTCCTGCCCTCGGTGAGCGTGGAGGAGATGTTCGGGATGGTGCTCCTCGAGGCGATGGCCTCCGGCCGGCCGGTGATCACCACCGCGGTGCCGTCCGGCGTCCGGGAGGTCAACCAGGACGGCGTCACCGGCCTGGAAGTGCCGATCCGGGATGTGGGCGCGCTGGCCGACGCGATGCGGACCCTGGCCAACGATCCGGCTCTCCGTGATCGTCTCGGACTGGCGGGGCGGGGAAGGGTGCGCGAGCGCTTTACGGTGACCGCCATGGCGGATGCGCACCTGGAGCTGTATCGTCGAATCCGGGGGCCTCAGGCGGCCGTTCGTGGCGTGGAAAAGTCGTTGGTTCGCGGAAAATAGATGGGGGTGGGGGTATCCTGCTGGGGCGTTGTGGAAAAGAATCTACTTGAATTGTGGATTGTAAGTTCTTTGAATTGAGTTGGTTCGGCCTCGTAGCTCAGGTGGTTAGAGCAGCGGACTCATAATCTGACGGTCGAGGGTTCGAATCCCTCCGGGGCCATAGGTTGTCAGCGGTCAATGAAAGTGCTATCATGGCGGATGCAGTCGCGGGCGATTAGCTCAGCTGGTTAGAGCGCGCGCCTCACATGCGCGAGGCCGGGGGTTCAAGTCCCTCATCGCCCATCGGTCCGAACCACCCCGCTGGGTGGCGTAGGGTCGCCGAGTCAGTCAGTGAGTG
>DATAVM010000087.1:0-11025 GCA_036267775.1 Gemmatimonadales bacterium | reverse complement strand
GCACGAATCACGGGGCGGACCATGGGACGGTGGTGCGAAGCGGCGTCAGTGCGCCATCGGGGCGGGTCGGGGTGCAGGGATCGCACTGCAGGCGCGCAGCACCACTGTCCCATGGTCACGCCCGCGCCGAGATCCTTCGCTGCGCTCCGGATGGCCAAAGGACCTCAGGCCTCAGCCGCTACGCACCGCGCTGCAACAGCTCGCGCACCACTTCGATCTGCTTGGACGTCGGCAACCCCGCGGTCTGCGCGCGCAGTTCGTGTGCGCGCTTGAGCGCCACGGGATCGAGCAGTAGTTCTTCGCGGCGGGTACCGCTGGCGGCCACATCGATGGCGGGGAACACGCGCCGGTCCGCCAGCTCGCGGCTCAGCACAATTTCGGCGTTACCCGTTCCCTTGAATTCCTCGAAGATCACTTCGTCGGCCTTGGAACCAGTGTCCTTGAGCGCCGTGGCAATGATGGTGAGCGATCCGCTGCCGGTGCGCGGATCGACCGCGCGGGCGCTGCCAAAGAAGCGCTTGGGACGCTCGAGCGCCTCCGCACCGATGCCGCCCGAAAGCGTCCGGCCCGAGCCGCGGTCGATGTTGTTGTAGGCGCGCGCGAGCCGCGTCAACGAATCGAGAATGATCACCACGTCTTCACCAAGCTCGACACGACGCCGCGCACGTTCGAGCGTGATCTCCGCGACCGCCACATGCCGTTCTGCCCCGTGATCGAAGCTCGACGCGATCACTTCGCCCGCGTTTGCCATTTCCATTTCGGTGACTTCTTCGGGGCGTTCGTCGGCGAGAAGGATGTAGACGGTCGCATCGGGCTGATTGGTGATGATGCCGCGCGCAATCGCGGTCAGCAACGTGGTCTTGCCCGCCTTGGCGGGTGCGACCAGCAGGGCGCGCTGGCCCTTGCCAAGGGGAATGAGCAGATCAACCAATGCCGGAGTGATGTCGCCGTTGCGCTTGATGCCGGTGCGCGGCGTCAGACGGAGCGCCTGGGTGGGGTGCGTCGCGGCCAGGCGCTGAAAGTCGATGCGCCCTTCGCAGGCAGCGAGATCACGACCAAAGAGGGTCTGCACCGTTTCGAGAGCCGGACCACGACCGCCGCGAGCCGGCTGTGCCTCGCCCACCACTTCGTCGCCCGCGCGCAATTTGCAACGCGCGATCACACCCTGCGGAACAAAAACGTCACCATCACCCGGGAGATAACTCGCGGCACGCGAACGAAGAAAGCCGCCCCCGCGATCGCTCAATTCGAGCACACCTTCGACCGTGACGCGAGGGCCGCCACCGCTGCTGCTGCCGCCATTCCCGTTCGGACCACCTGGCATTCGCGGCGCCTGTACCGCCGCACCGTTGCCCGCCGCTGCTGCCGGACCGCCAGTGCCACGGCGCCGACCACGCCCACGTCCACCCCGACGCCGGGGCGGCCTCCCGTCCGGCTGACTCACCAGGCACCTCGTGATCCGGCACCGGGGCGCACTATCGCGGCGGGCGCGGCTGATTGCGGCGTGTTGACCATGACAATCCTGAATGTGAAATGATGATGCTGCACCCGCGCGACCTGACCATTCCTAACAAAGTCGAACAATGAGGAGGTCGCGACTCGAACAGGGTCCTGCGGCCAATGCACCGACGATTCACAGGTATCGGCCATCGCCACGGAAAGCGGAAACTCGGCTGACGGAGGCGACCGGCGTGTAATCAGGCGAACTGCCGGGTGTTTCGCCAGCCCCGTTCATTCCGGCGGCAGCACGGCACCATGCGCCGGAGCGAACTTTGCGCTGAAATGCCGCAATGCCGGCGGCTCTTCGATGATGCGCAATCCCCGGATCGCGTCGCGCCTGGTGTGCGCATATAGCAGTACTTCCGCGAGATAATCGACATGGCTCTGGGTATAGACGCGCCGGGGGAAGGCGAGTCGCACGAGTTCCATGGTCGCGGGCCGTTCCGAGCCGTCGGGCTGGCGGCCGAACATCACCGTGCCGATCTCGACCGACCGCACGCCGCCAATGAGGTACAGCGCCGCCGACAAGGCCCAGGCCGGGTATTCGGTGGCCGGAATGTGCGGCAGCAGTGCCCGCGCGTCGATATACAGCGCATGACCGCCGGGCGGGAGCACCATGGGCACCTGGGCCCGGGCGAGCCGGTCGGCGAGATATTCCACCGAGCGAATCCGGTAGCGGAGATAGTCCTCGTCGAGCGCTTCGTTGAGCCCTACGGCAATTGCTTCGAGATCGTAGCCGGCCAGGCCGCCGTAGGTCGGAAAGCCCTCGGTGAGGATCAGATTGTCTCGGCAACGCCGCGCCAGATCGTCATCGTTCATGGCCAGAAAACCACCGATATTGGCCATGCCGTCCTTCTTGGCGCTCATCGTGGCACCGGCGACTTCCGCGAACAGCGCCTGCGCAATGGTCCGCGGCGATTCATCCGCGTGACCCGCTTCACGCTGCTTGATGAACCACGAATTCTCGGCAAAGCGGCAGGCATCGAGAAAGAGCGGCACACCGTGGCGATCGCAGATGGCGCGAGCGCCCCGCAGATTCTCCAGACTCACCGGCTGACCGCCGCCGGAATTATTGGTGACGGTCATCATCACCAGCGGCACGCGGCCGCGCTCGGCGGTGAGTACGCGATCGAGTGCCACCAGATCCATGTTGCCCTTGAATGGGTGGATCACCGCGGGCTTCCGCCCCTCCTCGATCGGCAGATCGAGTGCAGCGGCACCGCGCGCCTCGATATTGGCGCGCGTGGTGTCAAAGTGCGTGTTATTGGGCACAATGTCGCCCGCATTGACCATGGCGGTAAAGAGAATCCGCTCAGCGGCGCGTCCCTGGTGTGTGGGAATCACGTGCTTGAGGCCCGTGATGTCGCGCACCGACTTCTCGAATCGGAAGAACGAATCGGAACCCGCGTAGGACTCGTCGCCCATCATCATTCCGGACCACTGCCGCGACGACATGGCGCCCGTGCCCGAATCCGTGAGGAGATCGATCAGGACATCGCGGCCGGCGAGAAGAAAAAGATTGTAATGCGCCGCTCGGAGCGCCGTTTCCCGCTCGGCCGGCGTGGTGTGCCGCAACGGCTCGACGCTCTTGATGCGGAACGGCTCGATGATGGTGTGAGGCTGGAACATTCAGACCACCGCGGCGCGACGATGCCAGTAGAGGAAGACGGGTATGCCGATCAGCAGAAGCCCGGTGCCACGGAGCGCGTTACCGGGATTGGATGCGATCGAACCGACGACAACGTATATCGCCGCGGCAATGAAGACGAGGGTGCTCCACGGATGCAACGGGGCACGAAAGTACACCGGTCGGTCGCCGTCGCGGCGCCGCAGGACAAAGAGACTCGCCGCCACCAGCGCGAAGAAGATCCAGTCGCCAAAGACGACATAGTCGAGCAACTGGCCGTAGGTCTTGAGAAAGACGAGCGCGATCGCCCACGCGCCCTGCAGTAGCAGGGCCGGCACCGGCGTGCGCCAGCGCGGATGCAGGCGGGCAAAGCTCGAGAAGAAGAGACCGTCGCGCGCCATGGCCTGGTAGACGCGCGGCGTCACCAGAATCACCAGATTGAGAAAGCCGAACGTCGATGCGACGATCCCCGCCGCAATAATCCGACGTCCCGTGTCGCCCGCGACTGCCGCCATTGTCTCAGCCGCCGGTGCAGTGCTCGCAGCCAGGCCACCAATCCCGAGCGAGCGCAGGTAGGCCACGTTGACGAGCAGATACGCCGCGACCACCGCGATCACGCCAAGCACGAGGGCGCGCGGCAGATCGCGCTCCGGGCGGATCATCTCTTCCGCCACAAAGTTGGTCTGCTGCCATCCGCCAAACGCAAAGAGCACCGGCACCAATGCCGCGCCCAGGGCGAGGACCAGCGAACCGCTGCGCACCACCGGCGCATTGGCGTGCGCTCCCGCGGCGGGCGCCAGGAACGCTGCAACGATCAACGCCGCAATCGCCGCGAGTTTGAGCAGCGTGAACACGTTCTGCGTCCACGCCGCCGGGCGAACGCCGCGGATATTGATTGCGGTGAGGACCACAATGGCCCCGGCCGCGAGCGCGGGTTCGATCGCCGGCGACCAGCCAAAGAGTGCTGCGGCATAGCCCGCGAAGGTCATGCCGACCGCGGCGATCGCGCCGGTCGCGATCACCAGCAGGAGCGCCCAGGCGTACATGAAGCCCGCAAGCGGCCCGAATGCCTCACGCAGATACGCGTAGCCGCCACCGGCTTCCGGCCGCCGCGCACCGAGCTCGGCAAAGACAAACGCGCCGATCAGCGCGATGACGGCACCCAGGCCCCACGCGGTCAGCGTGAGTGCGGGCGTGGCAACGCGTTGCGCGACCACGGCCGGATTGAGAAAAATCCCCGAGCCAATGATCCCGCCGATCACCATCATCGTCGCCGAGAAAAGTCCCAGGCGCCGGGCATAGCTGACCGGCGCGGAAGCCGTCACTTGGTGCGGGCTCCAGTCGAGTCAGCGACATCAAACCGGAACGCACCGGTGTGGACCACGCCGTTGCTGCGGAATTGCATCCACAGGCGATAGTGACCCGCTGCAGCAAACTGATAGGGGAAGCTGAGTATGCCCGGCACCGTGGTCGCCTCATCGGCCTGCGATATCATCCCGGTCGCCGTGAGGCGCTGGCCCAGCCGACCGAGGACCGAATCGCCCGGGCGACGCATGGTGGCGGCGTCGATCGCGGCCATTGATGCGGTCCCCATTGGATGGAGATGGATGTAGACGGCACCGTCGTCGCGCACGAGCACCAGATGCCCGGCCATGCCGAGATAGAGCTGAATCCGCGCCGGGGTGCCGTCGGCGTTGAGCACCTGGAAGTTGAACTGCGCGTCGGCGCCGCGGCGTAGCGCGGCACTACCACGATGCCAGACCACGCGCAGCTTGTCGCCCACATCGGTGACGGTATCTGTCGTAGCCGCGGCCACAGTCCAGGCATCATCGTTGTCAGTCGGTTGCCACTTGGCCACGCTGGAATCGATCGTGACCGTGGTCGTCAGCGTCTGGCCCCACGCCGATTCATGGACGATGTCGGCGTAGAACCGGTAACGGCCAGGCGGCAACGGTGGCAGGTCGCTGTTGAAGTGAGCGGAGTCGACCGACAGCGGATGCAGATGGGCAAAGCCATCACCAGTTTCGCTGACCAGGAACGCGTGCATCAGCTTGCCGTGATCGGGAATGAGCGGCGGCACGTTCTGCTCGTCCGGGCCAACAGCACGACCGTTGTGGAGCGACATCCAGAGCGAATCGGTGATCGCGATGTGCAGGATGCGCTGGCCCTTGTCGGCCGTGATGGTCGCGTCCACGGGAAAACCTTGGCCGTTGGAAATGCTGGCCGCGTAGGCGCGGGCGGCACCGTTCCACCATGCATTGCCGAACCAGAGCAGCCCCAGCACCACGATCCCTGCGACTGCGCCGGCCACCCGCCCCGTGCGGCGGCGCGCGGGATCGACATCGCTATCGGGAGGCACGGTGCTCTCGCGCGTCGCCGACGCCACAATCGTCACCATTCCAGCGATGAGTAGTACGCCCAGAAGCACGAGAACCACGCGCAGTGGCAGCGACAGCGGAAGCGTGCGCGACGCAAGTGCCACGAACGGCACGACCGCGGTACCGGCACCCACGTCGCCGGTGATCGTCACGCGTACCGCATAGGCCGATGCCGCCATGAACCAGAGGCGCGCACTCCAGAGCGTGGAATCGCCGGGCACACGCACGGCCGCATCCGGCGGCGGTGCGGCACCAACGCCGCCGTTCCAGATGGCTGCGGTCACACCGACCGAGCGCACCCCATGCGCGGCCGTACGCACCACGATCTCGGCTTGACCCGGAATGACGCCTGGATCGCGGATGACCACGCGCGCGGCATATGGCCCGGCGGTGCCCTCCCAGACGGCGTCGGGCGATCCCACATGGGCACTCAGCGTGAGCGCGCCAACGGCGACGACCGCCGCCGCGGTGGCGCGACGTTGCAATCCCCGCCAGCGAGCGCGTGCGCGTTTCATCGCCGCACCCGCGCGAGCCAGTTGCCAAAGCCCGCGCCCATCGCCGTCGTGATGATGGCGGCCACCATCGCACCCAGCAGCCCACGCACCAGCGGGAGCCACTTGATCGCACCGGCAGGCGTCGTCGGCACATTCCAGAACTGGTACCGCCACGGTCCCAGCCGATTGCTGTATCCCCAGATGTCGGCGGCAAAGACCCAGCCGCGCGCAAAGGTCGAGTGTATGAGGAAGATGGAGAACGGCCACTGCACCAGGAGCAGCAACACCACAAAAGCGATGCCGGCCACGAGTGCCTTGCGCCAGAAGTGCTTGCCCTGATCGTTGCGATAGATCAGATCGAATGCCGCCGCCGGCACGACCAGCCACAGCGGAAAGGGTGGCGGCGACATGTGCGTCATCGGATTGTAGATCGGGCCCAGCCGCGGCGTGGCGGCAAAGCGCGGCAGGATCCACAGCATCGCCAGGATGACCACCATGTATACGAGCGCCACCGTGGTGGCGGGCCAGCGGCCGCCCAGGCCGCGCGCCGCGGCCGCGAGCGCAATCGGCGCCGTGCAGGCCATCGCGATATAGAACATGCTGCTGTGCTGGTTGTTGCTGATGCTGTACTCGAAGACCATCTGCAGCAGCATCGCGAGCCAGACGCCGCCAATCCAGTACGGCAGCCAATGACGCCAGCCGGTCGCAACGATTCCCGCGTTTGTCCGGCTTGCCGCGAGCAGCAGCGAGCCGAGTTGAATGAACATCATGCCGAGGCCGAGGAGCACATGTGGCGGCGAGAGGACCTTCACATCGAGGCCGTACGCGTTGTGCCACCAGTTATCGAACGGAGCGCTGGTCAGCATGGCGATTGCACCCCAGATGGCCACCCAGACACCCACTGGTGCGTAAAATCCCCAGAAACGCACCGACGTGGCCTTGAGCTGCTCGTCGTGACCGAAGGTCGCCGCCATCACCAGAGCCGTGCAGACCAGACCGGAGATGGTCCCGCCCAGATAGATGGCGAGGTGCGCGGGGGTCCAGAACGTGTCGCGGCCAATGGTCCGGTGCCACGAGATATCCCAGATCAGGCCCACGATGACACAGGTCGACGCGACCGCCATGGCGATAATCGCGATGTCGAGCAGCCGTTCGCCCGACGGCAGGCGCCTGATTGCGCGGGGCATCGGTACAGCGGCGGTGGTCATGGAATCGTCCTCCCGGAAGGGGCGGCGGTGTCCCGGAGCATCGCGTTTCCTTAGGCCCAGCGCAAGCACTACTTTTCCGCCGGCCCGACGTCCGGGCCGGTGCCGGTGTCCATCGAATCCAAGGATTTCACCGCTGATGATGCGTTCCACTCTGCTCTGGCTGTCGCAACGACAGGGAATGGCCAACTTTGTCAGGAATAACAAGCTCGCCAGCCGATTTGCGGCGCGGTTTGTGGCCGGCGAAACGATTGACGACGCCGTGCGCGCCGCCACCGAACTCCAGGCCAAGGGAATCACGGTTTCCCTCGACATGCTCGGCGAAAGCGTGCATCAGCCGGACGAGGCGGGCCGGGCGCGCGACATGTACATCGACATCCTCAAGGCCATGCGCGCCAGCGGACTCGAGATCAACGCGTCGCTCAAGCCCACGCAGATGGGTCTCGATATTGACCCGGAGCTCTGCGAGCGCAACATCCGCAGCATTCTCGACGTGGCGCGCGAGTCGAGCGCGTTCGTTCGGCTGGACATGGAAGGCTCCGCGTACACGCAACGCACGCTCGACTTTTTTGAGCAGCGACTTTTTCCCGACTACGGGCGCAACACCGGTGTGGTGATCCAGGCCGCACTTCGCCGCTCCACCGACGACATCGCGCAGCTCAACCGGCTCGGCGCGCGGGTACGGCTCTGCAAGGGCGCGTACCTCGAGCCGCCGGATGTAGCGTTTCCGGCCAAGAAGGACGTCGATGCGCACTACGTCCGCTTGATGGAAGCGCTGCTCACTGACGGCAACTATCCGGGCATCGCCACGCACGACGAAACGATTCAGAAGCATGCGCGCGACTTTGTCGCGGCACACGGGATTGCGCGCGATCGCTTTGAGTTCCAGATGCTGTATGGTATCCGCCGCGACTTGCAGGAACAGCTCGTCAAGGACGGCTATCGTGTGCGCGTGTATGTGCCGTTCGGCACGCAATGGTATCCGTATCTGATGCGGCGGCTGGCGGAGCGTCCGGCCAACATCGCGTTCATCCTCGGCAGTGTCCTCAAGGAGGGGTCGCGGCGATCGTGACCGAGTTCACTCTCGGTGGCTACATGGCCCAGCACGATCGCGCGGCCGCATTCAGCGGCAGCGACGGCTTTCCCTATTCGGTCGCACTCTGGATCGACGACGAACCCGACGCGCGCGGCCGTTTTGGCGGCGCGTTGCTCTTCGTGCGCTGGGGTCCGTCGGGTGACGCACCCGCGGGCCATCTCGAGTCCGACTATCTCGCCTGGGGTCACACACCGGACGAAACGCGTGAACGTCTCGGCGCACTCTCGCTCTATGACGTCAAGAGTTGTCTCGATGAATTGATTGCCGCCGGCCGCCCGGAGGAGTTCTGACCGCACCGACCGGTGTGGTGCTGGGCCGGGACGGCAACAGTCTGCGCGTGCTGCACGATGGTGTCGAACGCATTGCGGTGCTGCGCGGCAAGGCCAAGCGCGACGGCGACGTTGCGGTGGCGGGCGATCGCGTGCGGCTCGATCCTGATACGCTCACCGAGGACGTTGTCGGTATCGATGGCGTCGAGACACGTCATTCGTTACTCGAGCGCCAGATTCCCGGTGGTCGCGGCACGCGCGCGGTTGCGGCGAATGTCGATCAGGTCGCCGTGGTCACGGCTGCAGCCGAGCCGGCGCCACTACTGCAGCTGATCGATCGACTGCTCGTGGTGGCGGAGGCGACGGAAGTGCCGGCCTGTGTGGTGGTCAACAAGATCGATCGCGGCGATCCGCAGGTGATCCGCGATCACCTGGTCGCGGCGGAATATCCTGTGATCGCCGTGTCCGCGCGGACGGGCGAGGGCATGGATCTGCTGCGGCAGACGCTCGCGGGAAAAGAGTCGGTGCTTACCGGAGCGAGTGGCGTGGGAAAGTCGTCGCTGCTCAACGCACTGGAGCCTGGACTGGGACTCCGCATTGGCGAAGTGTCGGCGCGTGCGGGGCGCGGAACGCACACCACGGTGGCGGCGACGCTGATTCCGATCGCGATGGGTGGCTTTGTCGTTGATACGCCGGGATTCAGCGAAGTGGGCGTGTGGGCGAATGATCCCGCGCATCTCGACGAATGCTTTCCCGAGTTCCGGCCGGCGGTGGGCAACTGCAAGTTTGGAGATTGTACGCACCGGACCGAGCCAGGGTGTGCCGTGCGGGCGCTGGTGGAGTCGGGCGCGGCGCCAATCAGCCGGTATGAAAGCTATCTGGCGATCTATGCGGAGTTGAAGGAGCAGCCGCGGGAGTGGGAGTAGGGGCGCGGCTACGCACGCCGCTTCATGCCCTCGAGTCGCTTCCGCGGATCTTCGGGGGCCACATACAGAAAGCGACGGCCACCCCTTTGCTGCTCAAGTAGGTCTTGCTCCGCCAATTCCAGCAGGTCCTTTCGGGCCGTTTCATAGCTGACCCGATGCGAACGGCGGTGGGAGTCGATGGAGTAGACAAACCCCGCGTGCTTGAGCGCATGGTTGACGAGGGCGAGTTGCCGCGGATTGAGCATTGTTTGGACGACGATGCTGCGGCGGATCAGATTATCGGTTCCTTTGAGTTCATCGGCTTTTCTGGCAAGGTATTCGTGCAGCGCCTGGATCGCGGCGAGCACCACCCTCCCCTGATTGAGGATGAAGTACGTTGCATCGTTGTCGTCGGTCTCGGTATACAGGAACGCACGACTGTATTTGCCAGGTGACTTCTTGAGGATACGGGAAATAGAGATGAACTCGGCGAGCCAGAGACCCTGGCGTGCCATAGACCAGTAAAACAGCGCCCGAGCGGTCCGTCCGTTGCCGTCGACAAAGGGATGGTCGTAGGCCAGACCGAAGTGCAGCAAGATCGATCGGACGGCGGGGTGGATGAAGGGTGCTTGGCCCGTGTCATTGGCAAAATCGCAGAGACGCTGCAATCGTGCCGGCAACTGGTCGGCCGCCGGCGGCAGGTGCAAGGTATTCCCCGCTTCATCCTCGATGCAGATCGGTTCATCTGAGCGGCGCAGTCGGCCGGCGTCCGTGGGGTCCTCCAGCGTTTCTCGCGTGACGATGCGGTGCAGTTCGAGAACGATTCGCGGCGTGAGGTCTTCTGTGCCGATGGTCCGAATGAACTGCATCGCCTCGAAGTTATTGCGGATCATTCGTTCGCCTCTGTCCACCGGAGGACGACCGGTCCGGAGCATCTCCTTGGCGATCACACGGGTAGTGGATGCACCTTCCAATTGACTCGAAGTGATCGACTCTTCAATCAGGGACTTGAACAAATACGTGTCGCGGGTCTGCGGGTCGGTAACCTGGTCACTCCCCTGGATCGCCCCGCTCGCCCGCCGGTCAATCAGGTGTAGCATCTCCATCAGCAGATCGTTGATGCCATACCGGAACGGATGTTCATCGCGGTCCAGCAGTGGCAGGTCACGAAAAGCGGCACGCCGCGCGATCTTGATCGCGAGCCACCATTCTTCGGAAGACAGGCCGTCGGGAGCCTGGAGGTGCCGGAGGACGTCCCAATGGCGGTATTTCCCATCCTGTGTTGGGCCGAGCCGCATGTTGATGATGGCAAGAAATCGATTGCGGTCATCGACGAGGCTCTGCGATGGAAGGAGCTTGTCGAGATCCGGCGCAAGCATGGGGATCTGCATAATTACCACTCTTGTAAAAAGTAGTAATTAGAAGGTACTGGGGGAGAGCGGCAAATACCAGTTCCGCAATTACTGGTATTGGAATGGGAACCACCACCTCATCGATCAAGACGACCCGGCCTCACATCCCCCCCAACTGCGCCCCCCTTCTGCAATCCGC
>DATAVM010000086.1:0-12691 GCA_036267775.1 Gemmatimonadales bacterium | reverse complement strand
CGCCGTCGCGGCCTGGGATGATGCGATGGGCGAGGACGGTCCGATGGTGCGCGTCGCCGGCCGGCTCGTGGCGGTCCGGGGGCAGGGGAAGACGCTCTTCGCGCACCTCGAGGATGGCTCGGGCCGTGTTCAGCTCTACTGCCGCCGCGATGTGCTGGAGGCGGCGTGGCCGCTCATCGAGCTGCTCGATCTCGACGACCATGTCGGGGTGACAGGGCAGCTCTTTCGCACGCGTGCCGGCGAGGTCAGCATTCGCGTGTTGGGAATCGAGCTGCTCGCCAAGTCGCTGCGGCCGCTGCCGCGCGGCAAACTCGAAACCCGCGCCGACGGCACGTCGGTGGTGCACGGCGGCCTGGTCGATCCCGAAGTGCGTTACCGGCAGCGCTACGCGGACTTTGCGGTCCATCCCGAATTGCGGCAGACATTTGTTCTTCGGGCGCGACTGATTGCGTTTCTGCGACGCTTTCTCGATGACCGCGGCTACCTGGAGGTCGAAACACCCGTGCTGCAACCGCTGTACGGCGGGGCCGCGGCCCGACCGTTTCGCACGCATCACCACGCGCTCGACATGCCACTCTATCTCCGCATCGCGGATGAGCTCTATCTCAAGCGCCTGCTGGTGGGCGGTTTTGAACGGGTGTATGAGATCGGCCACGATTTCCGGAACGAAGGCATGGACCGGACGCACAATCCCGAATTCACCATGCTGGAGTGGTACGAGGCCTACGCCGACTATCGGGCAATGCTCGCGATGGTCGAAGCGATGGTCAGCGGCGCCGCACTCGCCTGCCTGGGAAAGCCGACGCTGGAGCGCGACGGGGCAGTGCTCGACTTTACGCCACCGTACCGGCAGGTGTCGTTCGTCGAGGGCATCCGCGCGACGAGCGGGCTCGATGTGCTGACCGCTCCCGAAGCCGAGTTGCGGACCTTTCTGATCTCCAAGGGCGAGCCGGCGGACGCGGTGGCGTTGCTCGCCGGCGGGCGCCTGCTCGACGCCGTCTTTGCGCGCTCGCTCGAGCCGACATTGGTGCAACCGACCTTTGTGCTCGATTATCCGCGCGCGCTGTCACCGCTCGCCAAGCCGCACCGCGACGATGCGCGTCTCACCGAGCGCTTCGAGTTCTTTGCGCTCGGCACCGAACTCGCCAACGCATTCAGCGAGCTCAACGATCCCGACGATCAGCGCTCACGCTTTGAAGACCAGGGACGCCAGCGGGCGGCGGGCGACGACGAAGCGCATCAGCTCGACGCCGACTACATCCGCGCGCTGGAATTCGGCATGCCGCCGGCCGGCGGCGTCGGGATGGGGGTCGACCGTCTGGTGATGCTCTTTACCGGACAGCAATCGATTCGCGATGTGATCCTCTTTCCTGCGATGCGGCCCGAAGGCGACGGTCGCACCCCCGGCGAGGCGTAGCACTCATGGCGCGCTGGTGGCCGACGGCCCTGGAACGCCGCATCGCCGTCCGCTACCTGCGGGGGCAACGCGGGACGCGGAGCGCGACCTTGCAGACGATCGTCGCGATCGGCGGCATCGCCGTCGGCGTCATGGCGCTCATCGTGGTCCTCGGCGTGATGAACGGTCTGGCCAACGACCTGCGCGACAAGATTCTCGTGGCGTCGCCACATTTGCGCGTGCTCACGTATGGCGCCGGCATGAAGTACGACGACTGGCGCTCGCAGCTTGCGATCGTGCGACGCGATCCCGATGTCGTGGCGGCCGCTCCCGAAGTTGCGTCACAGGGATTGGTGAAGAACGCCGAGGGATACCCGGAAGGTGTGGCCATATCGGGGATCGAGCCGGGGGCGGGCACGCACGACGTCACGCGGCTGGATTCGACCATCACGCAGGGCGATGCGCGCTTCAAGGTGACTGACACCACCGCCGATGGGGCTGTGATTCTCGGTCACGAGCTCGCGGCCCGGCTCAATGTCACCACCGGCGACCTGTTGCAGGCGGTCGGTCCCTCCTCGATGACGGCCCACAACGGTCTCGGCATCGCCGTGCCGCGCTGGTGGACCTTTCAGGTCACCGGGATCATGAAGACCGGCATGTTCATCTACGACAACACCTACATGTTCATGGACCGGAGCACCGCGCAGCGCTTTGCCGGGCTCGACACCTCGATCACCGACATTGCGATCCGGCTTCGCGATCCGGAGTTGGCGAACGTCGTGGCGGATCGGCTGGATTCGGTACTGGGCTACCCGCACCGCACGCAGACCTGGCAGCAGCAGAACGCCGCGCTCTTCTCCGCGCTCAAGCTCGAGAAGCTCGCCATGGGTGCCGTCATCTTCTTCATCATGCTCGTGGCGGCGTTCAACATTGTCGGAACGCTGACAATGGTAGTGGCGTTCAAGACGCGCGAGATCGGTATTCTGCAAGCCATGGGGCTGACGGCGGACGGCGTGGGGCGCGTCTTTCTGGCACAGGGTGCGATCGTCGGCCTGGTGGGGACGAGCATTGGTCTCGTGTCGGGCCTGGTGATCGCATTCGTGGTGGATCGCAGCGGGCTCGTGCCGATCGACCCGTCGGTGTATTTCATCGATCATCTGCCGGTCCATGTGGAGGCCACCGACGTCCTGATCGTCTGCGGAATCTCACTCGCCATGGCGGTGCTGGCGACGATCCTCCCGTCACGGCGCGCGGCGCGGCTCGAGCCGGTCGACGCGATCCGGGCCGAATGAGCGCGGTCCTCGAAGCCAGCGGACTCGCGCGCCGATTCGTTGGCGGGGACGGCACGCCGCTGATCGTGCTGGACGGCGTCGATCTGGCGGTTGCGGCGGGCGAGTTTGTCGCGATTGTCGGCGCGAGCGGGTGCGGCAAGAGCACGCTGCTTCAGCTCCTCGGCGCGCTCGATCGGCCCAATGCCGGCGATGTGCGTCTCGAAGACGTGCACTACGGCGCGTTGAGTGCCGCGGAGCTTGCGCATCTTCGCAACCGGCGGCTGGGTTTTGTCTTTCAGTTCCATCATCTGCTCCGCGACTTCAGCGCGCGCGAAAATGTGATGATGCCGCTGCTGATCGCCGGTGTTGCCGCGGACGCCGCACGGCATGAGGCCGACGCGGCACTCGACCGCGTCGGACTGGCAAGCCGGGCGGGCGCGCGAGTCACGCTGCTCTCCGGTGGCGAGCAGCAGCGCGTGGCCCTGGCGCGGGCACTGGTCAATCGGCCGGCGGTCGTGCTGGCGGACGAGCCGACCGGCAACCTTGATCCGCCGACCGCCCAGCGCATGCATGAGCTGCTGGCCGATCTCGCGCGCGCCGCCGGGACGGCGGTCGTGGCCGTGACGCACAACCCCGCGCTCGCCGCGCGCGCCGACCGGATACTGACGCTGGAGGAGGGCACGTTGCGGGCCGTGACGGCCGGGAGTCTTGCATGATTCCGTGTCAGACCTGTCACACGGAAGAAGCGGTGGTGCACCTGACGCAGGTGGTGGGCGATCAGGTGACCACGTTGCATCTGTGCAGCAAGTGCGCGGCGGAGCGAGGCATTGCCACGGAGATGGCGGTTGCGCAGACACCGCTCGGCGCGTTCCTCGCCGCGATGGGCAAAGGTGGCGCGCCGCTCGCGGCCGCAGCCGCCGGGGGCGACGCGTGTCCCGCCTGCGGCGCAACGCTGCAGGACTTCCGCGCATCTGGCCGGGTTGGATGCCCCGAATGCTGGGCAGCCTTTGAACGCCCACTGCGCGATCTGCTCCGCCGGGTTCACGGCGCCACCCGTCACACCGGTCAATCGTATGAGTCACCCGAAGGTGCCAGTCGCTCTGCCGATGGTCCAGGACTGCTGCGTGCGCAGTTGCGCGACCAACTGCGCGCCGCGGTCGAGGCCGAGCAGTTTGAGCTCGCGGCCGAACTGCGTGACCGGCTGCGCGGCGTGGATGAGCCGTGATTGACCCACGACTGGTCCCCGATGGCGGACTCCCGTGGCTCGATGCCAGCGGGCCGCAGAGCCAACTGGTCCTTTCGACCCGCATCCGCCTGGCGCGCAACCTGGCGGGAACCCGGTTCTGGGGACGGAACACCCCTGAGGACCGCGAGCAGGTGGTGAGCGAGGTGGCAGCCGCGGCCCGGGAGACCGCCGGATTGGGCGACGCGACGCTGTACCGCCTCGACGGGCTCGCCAGGAGCGCCCGGCTCTGGTTCCACGAGCGCCAGCTGGTGTCTCGCGATCTGGCGGGTCTCGATGCGACTGGAAACGTCCGGAGCGGGGCAGCGCTGCTCCTGGGACGCACCACCAGTGTGATGCTCAACGAAGAGGATCACCTGCGTCTTCAGGGGCTCCGTTCGGGGTGTGCGCTGGAGGCGGCATATGCCGATGCGGGGGCCGCGGATCGCGAGCTGGGACAGCGGATTTCCTTCGCCTTCCACTCCGAGTTCGGCTATCTTACGAGCTGTCCGACCAACGTCGGAACTGGGCTTCGGGCCTCGGTGTTGATTCATCTACCGGGGCTCGTTCTGACCCGGGAAATCACCAAGGTGCTGCAGGGGCTGGCGCAGGTCGGTCTGACCTATCGCGGGCTGTATGGCGAGGGGAGCGAGGTGCTGGGAAATCTCTTCCAGCTCTCCAACCAGACCACGCTGGGGAAGACCGAGGGCGAACTGCTCGACCATCTGGGCCGGCTGGTCCGCCAGGTGATCGAGTATGAGGAGCGGGCGCGGGACGTGCTGCGGCGTGACGCCGTGGCGGCGCTCGAGGACAAGGTCTGGCGCGCGTACGGATTGTTGCGGTACGCTCGCGCCCTATCCTTTGAAGAGATGCTGAATCTGCTGAGCGGAGTGCGTTTGGGGACCGGAATGGGGATCCTCCCGCGCGTTCCGCTCTATACGTTGAATCGATTGCTGGTGGTGGCACAGACCGCGCACGTCGCGCAGGCCGCGGGGATTGGTCTCGACGACGAAGCGATTGCGGTGCATCGCGCCGCGGTGGTGCGCCGGCTGCTGGCTGAAGAAGGAGCTCCGGGATGAACGGCTACAATTTTACGGATCGGGTGCGAAAGGTCTTGCAGATGGCGCGGGAAGAAGCCGCGCGCCTGCATCACGAGTACGTCGGCACCGAACACATTCTCCTCGGCCTCATCCGCGAAGGTGAGGGCGTGGCCGCGGCCGTGCTCACCAATCTCGGCGTCGAACTCGAAGAGATCCAGCAGAAGATCGAGGAAACGGTCAAGAAGGGAAAGGCCGCCGCGGCCGCCGGGCCCGAGCTGCCGTACACGTCGCGCGCCAAGAAGGTGCTCGAGCTTGCGATGATGGAAGCGCGCGAGCTTAACCACTCGTATGTCGGCACCGAGCATCTGCTGCTGGGGCTGCTGCGTGAAGAGAAGGGGATCGCGGCACAGGTCCTGACCGATGCCGGCGTCACGCTGGAACAATCGCGCGCGGAAACGCTGCGTCTGCTGGGCAGCGACATGCCGGCCACGACGTCGGGGAGCGCCCCCGCGCCGACGGGTCCGCAGGCGGTGCCGCCCAAGACCGAGAAGAAGTCCAAGACGCCAGCACTCGATCACTTCTGCCGCGATCTCACGGTGCTCGCGGCCGAGGGAGCACTTGATCCGACGATCGGGCGGGCCAAGGAAATCGAGCGCGTCATGGAGATTCTGGCGCGCCGCAAGAAGAACAATCCGGTGTTGATCGGTGAGCCGGGCGTGGGCAAGACCGCGATCGTCGAAGGGCTGGCGCTGCTGATCGCCAACAGCACCTGTCCCGACGTGCTCCGCGACCATCGGGTCCTGTCGCTCGACATGGCCGCGGTCATTGCGGGCACCAAGTATCGCGGGCAGTTCGAGGAGCGGCTCAAGGCGGTGATGAACGAGATCGCGCAGAGCAAGAACGTGATCCTCTTCATCGACGAGCTGCACACGCTCGTGGGCGCCGGTGCGGCCGAGGGCGCGATCGACGCGTCCAACATGCTCAAGCCCGCGCTTGCGCGCGGTGAGCTGCAGTGCGTCGGCGCGTCCACGCTCAACGAGTATCGCAAGTACATCGAGAAGGACGGCGCCCTCGAGCGCCGCTTCCAGACCGTGATGGTCGATCCGCCGTCGGTCGAGGAGACGATCGAGATCCTCAAGGGGCTGCGCAAGAAGTATGAGGATCATCATCGCGTCACGATTCCCGATGCCACGCTGGTGACGGCCGCGGAACTCTCGGATCGCTACATCACAGATCGGTTCCTGCCAGACAAGGCGATCGATGTGATCGACGAAGCGGGCGCGCGGGCGCGGCTCGCGTCGCAGAACCCGCCGGCCGAAGTCGGCGAGCTCAAGGCGCAGCTGGAAAAGGCGACCGCAGAAAAGGAAGAGTCGGTTCGCGACCAGAACTTTGAAAAGGCGGCCGCATTGCGCGACCGCGAGCGCGAGCTGCAGGGACAGATCCGCCAGGTGCAGCAGGACTGGGAGCACGAGCGCCAGACCAGGCGGCCGGTGATCGACGAAGAAGCCATTGCCTTCATCGTCGGGCGCTGGACGGGCATCCCGGTGACGCGCATCCAGGAGGCGGAGGCGGCGCGGCTGCTGCGCATGGAAGACGAGATCCACAACTCGGTGATCGGCCAGGACGAGGCGATCCGGGCGGTGGCGCGCGCCATCCGGCGTTCGCGTGCCGGCCTCAAGGATCCCGACCGTCCGATCGGCTCGTTCATCTTCTCCGGCCCAACCGGTGTTGGCAAGACGGAGCTGGCGCGCGCACTGGCGCGCTTCCTCTTCAACGATCCGTCGGCGCTGATCCGCGTGGACATGTCGGAGTACATGGAGAAGTTTTCCGTGTCGCGGCTGATCGGCGCGCCTCCAGGCTATGTCGGGTACGAGGATTCGGGCACGCTGACCAAGGCGGTGCGCCGCAAGCCCTACTCGGTGGTGCTGCTCGACGAAATCGAGAAGGCGCATCCCGATGTCTTCAACATCCTGCTGCAGGTGCTCGATGAGGGTCATCTCACCGACAACTACGGCCGGGTGATCGACTTCAAGAACACCGTGGTCATCATGACGTCGAACGTGGGCGCCCGCGACATCCTCAAGGGACACTCGCTCGGTTTCCATTCCGGCGAAGCGACCCACGATCTGCAGCGGATGACGGACACGGTCAAGGACGAGATCGGCAAGGTCTTCAATCCGGAGTTCCTCAACCGGCTCGACGACGTGATCGTGTTCCATCCGCTCGAGCGCACGCACATCGCGCAGATCGTCAAGGTCCTGCTCAAGGATGTGGCGCGGCGGGCTGGCGACGACGTCCGGCTCACGCAGGCCGCGATCGACTTCCTCGTCGATCATGGGTACGACCAGAGCTACGGTGCGCGCCCGCTGCGCCGCGCAATCCAGCGTTACGTCGAGGACCCGCTCAGCGAGCGGATCCTGAGTCATGACTTTACGCCCGGCGACGAGATCGAGGTGGATGTGGCGCCGGATGGGGACAAGCTCGTCTTCCGCGCGTTGACGGGGACCCGGGCCTGAGCGCCGTTGTCCTTCGCCGCGCGCGGCGTGCGAGCGCCGCCGCGGCGCTGCTGTCGATTATCACGCTGTTCGGCCTTGCCGGGCCCGTCGTGGCGCAGGGCAACGGCGCGCCACCGCTGCCGCCCCCGGTCGACAGCCTCGCTGTCGAGGGTGCGGTGCGCATTGTCCCCGATCAGATTCTCCAGGTGGCCGGCATTCCGCTGCATGGCATCGCGACGTATCGCGATATCGCCAAGGCGGTCAGTACTCTCTATTCCACCGGCCAGTTTGACGACGTCCGCGTGGCGGACCGCGTGGTGGGCGGCAAGCTCGTGCTGGTGTTCATCGTGAAGGAGCGGCCGGTCCTGCGCGATTGGAGCGTCACCGGGCCGATCAAGATTGCGCTGCATAACGTCACGGATCTGGTCCATCTCGGTAAAGGCCGGGCGATTGATCGCGCGGAAGTGTCGCATTCGCGATACGCGATCGACTCGATGTATCACAAGGAAGGCTATTACTCCGCGCACACGACGGTGGTCGAGCAACCCACCTCGGACGGCGTCAAGGTCGAGTTCCATGTCGACGAGGGCAGCCGTGTGGTGATCTCGGACGTGGCGATCACCGGCAACAAGCAGTACGCCACCAAGGAACTCGTTCAGGCGATGGAGTCGAAGCCCGAGGGCTTCTGGTGGTTCCGTGACGGCAGCTATGACGAGAAGGCGGTCGACCGCGATATCCGCGATCACTTGCCGACCTGGTACGGGCAGCGTGGCCTGATCGACTTCCAGGTGACCCACGACACATTGCTCGCCGATCCCAAGACCGGAAAAGCCACGCTCAAGCTCGATGTCGAAGAGGGCGAGCCGTACCTCGTCGGCACCGTCGACATTCTGGGCAACCAGCGCTTCTCGACAGAAGAGCTTGCGACCGCGTCCGGCTTTGTCCAGTCGGGACAAGTCGGCAGCGGCTCGATGGTCGGGACCCGCTTTGATCGGACGGCGTGGGAGAATGCCACGCAGAAACTGTCCGAGTTGTATCAGAACAACGGCTACATCTCGGCCCAGGTCGAACCCGATCAGTCACGGCGGACGCTGCCCAACGGCACGCACGTACTGGATCTGCGGTGGCGGATCAACGAGGGCAAGCCGGCGACGATCCATCTGATCCATATCACCGGTAACGAGGTCACCCATGAACGGGTGATTCGCGAAGCCATCGTGCTCCTGCCCGGCGAGTTGTTCAACCGCGACAAGCTGCTGCGGTCCTATCAGAATATTTCCAACCTGGGCTTCTTCCAGCAGCCGATGGCCGTGCCGAGCGTCGATCCGGCCGCGAACGGTGTCGACGTCGACATCACGTTCAAGGTCCAGGAGAAGCACACCGGCAACATCAACTTTGGCGCGTCGCTGGGTCAGGGCACGGGTCTGGGTGGCTTCCTCGGGCTGGAAGAGCCGAACCTCTTTGGCCGCGGCAAGCATGGCAAGATCCAGTACCAGTTCGGCCAGAACATCAACGACTTCACGCTGAGCTACACCGATCCGGCGCTCCTGGAGAGCCGTCTGTCCGGTACCGGGACGCTCTACGACTCACAACTCAAGTACATCGTCGGCGATCTTGGGGAGCAGCGCTCCGCCGGTGGTTCGCTGCAGATCGGCATTCCGTTCCTGGGCTCGCGCTATTCCCGCGTGTTTGCGAGCTACGGTTTCCAGCATGTCACCTACTCGGGTGGCGCGGCGAGTCTGCAGACGGCGTTCCAGTGCGCTCCGTGCACACGATCGACGCTGGGACTGGCGTTCATCCACGATAATCGCATCGGCTTGCCGTTCCCGGTCGCCGGTTCGCTGGTGTCGGTCAATATCGAGCAGAACGGCGGACTTCTCGGCGGCGACGGCGACTACCAGAAGGTGAACATCGACACGCGCTGGTTCGCTCCGCTGGGTACGCTCGGCCGGGGCAACGGTTTTGGCGGCGGCGTGCAGTTCACGCTCGGCTTCACCGCCAAGTCGGGCTTCATCTTTGGCAACTCGGCCAACTTCTTCACCGAGCTCTATTCGATGGGCGGCGTGCAGTACGGCATTCCGCTCCGCGGTTACTCCGAGTTCTCGATCACGCCCAATGGCTACGATCCGAATGCGTCGGATGCGAACGCCACGCCGGCGTCGTTCGGCAAGTCATACGCGGCCTACACGGTGGAATTCGGCGCGCGCGTTTCGCAGCAGATCTATGTCGACCTGTTCGCGGACGCCGGCAACGTGTACCGCACCGCCGCACAGTTCGATCCAACGCGCCTCTTCCGCAGTTTCGGCATTGGCGCCGCTGTGATTTCTCCGCTCGGTCCGATTGGTGTCGATTTGGGTTACGGCATCGATAAGACCGACCTACTCGGCCATCCGGCTCCGGGCTTCCAGGTCCACTTCCGGCTTGGCAACTTCCAATGATGCACTGCATCAGCCGTCACTCGAGGACACCACGATGAAAACACTGAACCGTGCCATGCGCATCCTTTGCTTTGGCGCCGCTGTCGCGCTGCTGGCCCGTCCGGCCGGCGCGCAGGCGATGACCGGGCGAATCGGCTTTGTCCGCGGCCAGACGCTGCTGCGTGCCACGCCGGGCTTTGCCCATGCGGACTCGCAGTACACCAAGGACATGGAAGGCTACCAGGCCGAGATGACCCACATGCGCAACAAGCTCGACTCGGCTGGCGCGCGCTTCCAGGAGACGTCGCCGATGCTCTCGTCGGTCGACCGCACCGCCGCGCAGAAGCGGCTCGAGGCCCTGCAGGATTCCGCCACCAAGCTGCAGACCGATCTGCAGGACCGGGCAGCGCAGCGCGAGCAGGAACTCATGTCGCCGCTCACCGACCGGATCGGCGGCGTGATCGAGGGGCTCCGGGCCGAGATGAATCTCGATGCGGTGCTCGATCTCGACGTGCTGCAGAGGGCGGTTGTCTCGTACAACAAGTCGCTCGATCTGACCCAGAAGGCGATTGATCGCCTGGGCGGTCCGGCTACACCGGCGCCCAAGAAGCCCGGCGGCCAGTGACCCTTCGGCCACTGACCGCGCAGGCGGTCGCCGAACTGGTCGGCGGCCGTCTCGTGGGTCCGGGCGAAGTGGCGTTGCGGCAGGTGCGTTCGCTCGAACGCGCCGAGGCCGACGCGCTGGCGATGTGCGTGGGCGGCCGGCATGTCCCTGCACTCGCCAGCAGCCGCGCGGGCGCTGTGCTCGTGCCTGAAGTGCTTGAAGAGGGACCGGGGCCCCGCACGCGTATCGTGGTGGCTGACCCGGCGCGCGCCATGGCGATCGCCGCCGGCGCATTGCATCCGGAGGCCAACGATGGCCCCGCGATCCATCCCACTGCACGCATTGGTCTCGGCACCACCATTGGCGATGAGAGCCGCATCGACGCCTATGCAATCGTCGGGACCACCTGCCGACTGGGCTCGCGTGTGCGCATCGGACCGCATGTGGTGATCGCGGACGACGTGACGATCGGCGACGACGTCCGGCTCGACGCGCATGTCATCGTGTATGGCGGTGCCGTGCTCGGCGATCGCGTGTACTGCAAGGCTGGTGCGGTCATCGGCGGCCCGGGGTTCGGCTTTGTTCCCGGCAGCACGGGGCACGAGCGGATTCCGCAGGTCGGCGGGTGCATTCTGGGCGATGATGTGGACGTCGGATCGCACACCGCCATCGATCGCGGCTCGCTCGATGACACCGTGATCGGCCGTGGCACCAAGATCGACAACCTCGTGCAGATCGCGCACAACGTGCGGATCGGCTCCGACTGCCTGATCATGGCCGGCGTAGGCATTGCCGGGAGTGCTCGCATTGGCGATCGCGTGATCATTGCCGGGCAGGCTGGGGTGGGCGATCACCGCACCATCGGCGACGACGCGCGGGTCGCGGCGCAATCGGGCGTGTCGAGCGATGTGGCGCAGGGCGTGACCGTCAGCGGGTTTCCGATCAAGCCGCACCGCGAGTTTCTGCGCGCAATGGCGGCGACCTATCGGCTGGCGCCACATGTCCAAGCGCTGGAAGCTCTGGCTGAGGAGCGCGAAGATGCCTAGACGCACGCTGGCCGGCACGGCCGCGGTCACTGGAATCGGATTGCACACGGGCGTCAATACCACCGTGACGCTTTCGCCCGGCGATCCGGGCTCGGGGATTGTCTTCTGCCGGACCGACCTGCCGGGCAGTCCGCTCATTTCGGCCCGCACCGGCAATGTCGAAGCCACCGAACGTCGCACCGCGCTGGCGCTGGGTAATGCGCGCGTCGATACCGTGGAACATCTTCTCGCGGCGGCGCATGCCGCCGGCCTCGACGACGTGATGATCACGCTCGACGGCCCCGAGCCTCCGATTCTCGATGGCTCCTTTCTGCCGTGGTTCGAAGCGTTCGAGCAGGCGGGGATGACCGAGCGCGATGGCGATCCGGCCGTGCTCAAGGTGACGACGCCGTTTCAGGTGGAGGAGGGTGGTGCCACCTATGTGGTCACGCCCGGCAAGGGACTGCGCCTGACTGCCACGATTGAATGGGCGCACCCGGTGATTGGCCGGCAGTCCGCGTCGTTTGAAGTCACGCCCGACGTCTTCGCTCGCGAAATCGCGCCCGCTCGCACCTTCGGCTTTGTGTCCGAGGTGGAGGAACTGCAGCAGCGCGGCCTGCTGCAGGGTGCTTCGCCCGCGGTGGCGGTGGTGTTGAACGAGACCGAGGTCGCGGTGGGCGAGCTCCGCTGGCCCGATGAATTCGTCCGCCACAAAGTGGGCGACATCATCGGCGACCTGGCGCTGCTCGGTGCCAGGATCGACGCCCGGATCGTGGCGGACAAGCCGAGTCATCAGGGCAACATTGCGCTGGCGCGCGCGCTGGCGCGGCGGGGACAGCGGACCGATCCGACCCGGCTGGACACGGCGCGTGTGATGAAGGTCCTGCCGCACCGCTATCCCTTCCTGTTTGTCGATCGGATCGTGGAGATCGAGCCGGGAGTGCGGATTGCGGGAATCAAGAACGTCACGATCAATGAGCCGTTCTTCCAGGGACATTTTCCCGGTCACCCGATCATGCCCGGCGTGTTGATCGTGGAAGCGATGGCTCAAGTGGGCGGCATGCTGCTCATGGACAGTTTTGACCAGCCCGAATTGAAGGTGGTCTACTTCATGGCGATCGATGGCGTCAGATTCCGGCGTCCGGTCCTGCCGGGCGACCAGATCCGCTTTGAACTCGAAATGATCCAGTTCCGCGGGACAACCTGCCGCATGCGCGGTGA
>DATAVM010000085.1:0-12522 GCA_036267775.1 Gemmatimonadales bacterium | reverse complement strand
GTTCCTTCTTGGTGTAGTTCTCGAAGTCGCCTTCCTGCGCGCCCTGTTCGAGGTCGCGAAGCCGGCGAATCTGCTTCTTGATGGTCTGGTAATTGGTCAGCGTGCCGCCGAGCCAGCGTTCGGTCACGTAGTGACAGCCGGCGTCGCGCGCTTCCATCTCCACCACGGCCTTGAGCTGGCGCTTGGTGCAGACGAAGAGAATGTTCTCGCCCTTGAGCGCCACCTGGCGGAGCAGGTCGGTCGCGATGGTGAGCTGCTTGAGGGTCTTCTGGAGATCGATGAGATAGATGCCGGAGCGTTCGGCGAAGATGAACCGGCGCATCTTCGGATTCCAGCGGCGGGTCTGATGGCCGAAGTGAGTTCCGGCGTCGAGCAGGTCCTGCAGGGACGGCATTGCCACGCGATGCTTCCTCAGTTGGGTGTCAGGTCTGGCCTTCACGCATCGCTGTGACCCTTACCGGGCACTGGCAGCGACATCCGGCGACCTCGGTCTGCGCACGCCAGCGTGGCGTGCGTGTGTGGTGCGGCCGAATCCACGGCCCGGGTGATTCGTCTTTCATTCACTACGTGCTGCTTGCTGCGCCCGACTCACCACTCACTACGCGTTCACCAGCAGGTTCTTCGCTGCGCTCAGGACGCTGTCGCGCCTTTGCCAGAAGGATCGCGACAGCAACGAGCAGGCGCGACTAGCGCTTGCTGAACTGGAAGCGCTTGCGAGCACCCGGGCGGCCCGGCTTCTTGCGTTCGACCATGCGTGGATCGCGGGTCAACAGGCCCGTGGTCCGCAGCTTGGCGCGATGCTGTGCATCGGCATTCACGAGTGCCCGCGCGATCGCGTGACGCATCGCCCCGGCCTGGCCGGCGACGCCGCCGCCGTCGACATGCGCTTTCACATCGAAGGCGCCGAGGGTGTCGGTGGCGGTGAAGGGCTGCTGGATGTGCTGCACCAGCGACGGACGCGGGAAGTAGTCGCCCAGATTGCGGCCGTTCACATCCCACTTGCCGGTGCCCGGCGTGAGATAGACGCGCGCCACACTCGTCTTGCGGCGACCAACGGCCTGCCAGCGGAATTCCGACACCGGAGTCATCAACTTGCCTTGGAGGAAGTCGCCACAACCAGCGGCGTGGCCTGCTGCGCCTGATGCGGATGTTCCGCGCCGGCGTACACCTTGAGCTTGGTCCGCATGTGCTGCCGCGCCAGCGAGTTCTTGGGCAGCATGCCAAAGACGGCCTTCTCGATCACGCGATCAGGATGCTTGGCGAGCATGTCGCGCGCCACCGTCCAGCGATCATGACCCATGTAGCCGGTATGGCGGAAGTAGGTCTTGCCGGTCGCCTTGCGGCCGGTGAGGACCACCTTCGATGCGTTGAGCACGATCACAAAATCGCCGCCGTCCATATGCGGTGTGAACGTCGGCTTGTGCTTGCCGCGAATGACCTGGGCGACGGTGCTCGCGAGCCGGCCAAGGGGGACGCCTGCGGCGTCGACCACATGCCAGTCGTGCTGAATATCCGTCGGTTTGGCACTGAATGTCTTCATGTGACTCCACGTCCATTTCCCCCGCACCGGGCCGGTTCGGGGACAGATCTCAAAGATACTGGGATTTGTTGGCTGGGGTCAACCGGCGGGGCCGAGCTCCAGCAGCACCTGCCCCTTTTCCACGGCCTGACCCGGCGTCACGCGGATGGCGACCACCACCCCGGCGCTCTGGGCCTTGAGCTCGTTTTCCATCTTCATGGCTTCCAGCACCACCAGTGGGGTGCCGGCAGCGACCACCTGGCCCGGCGTGGCCGGTATCCGGACCACCAGTCCCGGCATGGGGGACTTGAGCACCGTACTGCCGGTATCCGCCTTGCCCGCCCCGGCCAGAAGGCGGATATGCCGGCTCCGCTCGTCCTCGACCGCGACCTCACGCACCGCCCCGCGGTCGACCAGGCGCCACACGCCATCCGCCAGGCCATCCACCGCGAGGAGCGTCGAGCGGCCGTCGACCAACAGCCGGACCTCGGGACTTCCCAGCAGCGCCTCGAGCTCAGCCCGGACCGTGCGTCCGCCGACGGTGACCTGGTCGCCATCGACCACCACCTCGAATCGGTGCGCTCCAATGGCCACCAGGTACTTCATTGGCGCTCCAGCACGGCAAGGGATTCCAGATGCGAGGTCTGGGGAAACTGGTCAAAGACCGCCAGACTGGCCAGCCGGAATCGTGAGTTCAGCCGGGCGATGTCGCGCGCCAGCGTGGCGGGATCGCAGGAGACGTACACGATGCGCTCGGCGGCCGACGCCGCAAGCGCCGTGGTCACCGACGAATCCATGCCGGTCCTGGGCGGGTTGGTGACCACCACCGCCGCGGGCTGCAACCGGCCGATCATTGCCTCCACAGCACCGGCGTGACGGACCGGGCCCGCCGGGCCGATCCGCGTCGCAAGCTCCACTGCCCGGCGATCGAGCTCGACGCTCTCCACCACCGCGCCCGCTGTCGCGAGCGCCGCAGTGGTCTCGCCGATGCCGGCATAGAGGTCCCACGCCTGCTTGCCGTTCACGTCGCCCGCGGCGGCGACCGCGGCTTGCCGCACAAGATCGCCCATCGCCGGATGGACCTGCTCGAAGACCGTCGCGGGCCAGGGATCGGCGGCGCCGGCCATCGCGCGGGGAACGCCACCTTCGGGATGCCACCAGAGCGTCGCGGTCACACCTGCGCCGGCGATCGCCCCGGCCAGCGCTTCGGACGTGGTCCACGCCGCGCTACCAGTGGTGCGCACCATCAGGTGCAGCGCACCGCCGCGGTCGCGCCGAAAGACCACGCGGCTCGTGTCGCCGGGCAACAAACGCATCGCCGCGCGCACCGCCCGGTGCAGTACTCCCAGCGCCGGCTCGGCGATCCAGCATTCCTGCACGTCGAAGACGCGCTCCGCTTCTCCCAGTGGATGAAAGCCCATGCGACCGCCCTGCACCGCCATCGTCACCTTGGCGCGGTAGTGGAATTGCTGCGGTGCCGCGGTCACAACAGGATCCGCCATATCGATCCGCGCCAGACGCCGCATTGCGTCGCCCGCGATGCGTGCCTTTGCTCCACGCTGGGCGCCGGCATCGAGATGCATCAGCTGACAGCCGCCGCAGCGATCGCGCTGATAGTGCGGACACGGCGGATCGACGCGATCTGTAGATGCTGTGACAATGGTTTCGATTTCGGCGCGCGCAAACCGTGCGTGCAATCGGACGCGATCGAGTGTGACGACGTCGCCCGGAGCGGCGCGCGGAATGAAAACGGTGCGCCCGTCAGGAAGCGAAGCGACACCATCGCCACCGGCCGCAATCGCGCGCACGACCACCTCAGGTGCGGTGTCGCTCACCCGAGCGATTCGCGCCGGCCGGTTTCGCGCCAGGCGCTCGCTCCGGCGGAAGCCGCCGCCGCGCCGCCGACCGCGGGACGCCTGGCATGCCGGCGCTGGTCGTCGAGCAACGCCGCGGCAATCGCCAGGCGTTCGAGCTGTGCGGGGTCTTCGTCGCTGGCGAGCAGGTCCGGACGCCGCTCCAGCAACTGGATGTCGATGGCACCGGCCGCAAAATCCGCATCGGCCAGCAAGCGGCGATGAAACGGGATATTGGTCGCGACACCCACCACCACGAGCTCGCCCAGCGCGCGCTGCATCGCTGCAATCGCGGCAGTGCGGTCGGCCGCGTGCACGATGAGCTTGGCGAGCATCGAGTCGTAGTAGAGTGTCACCACGCTGCCCGATTCAATGCCGCTCTCCCAGCGCACACCGGGACCGGCCGGCGGCCGCAGCCAGCGCACCGTGCCGGCGCTCGGCAAGAGACCATTGGACGGGTCTTCGCTGGTGATGCGACATTCGATCGCCCAACCGCGCGGCACGAGCGGTCCCGGTGGAATCGACATCGGCATCCCGCGCGCAATCCGCAACTGTTCGCGCACCAGATCCACACCGTACACCTCTTCGGTCACGGGGTGCTCGACCTGGATCCGCGTGTTCATCTCGAGGAAGTAGAACGCGCCGTCGTGCGCGAGAAGAAATTCGCAGGTCCCGGCACCGCGGTAGCCCACCGCAGCGGCAGCCGCGACCGCGGCGGCTCCCATCTTTTCCCGCAACGCTGCATCAACCGCCACCGATGGCGCTTCCTCGAGCAACTTCTGATGTCGCCGCTGGATCGAACATTCACGCTCACCGACATGAATGGTGCGCGTATCGTCGGCGAGCACCTGGATCTCCACGTGCCGCGGTCGCTCGACATACTTCTCGAGATAGACGCTGCCATCGCCAAAGGCCTTGAGCGCTTCACTCGCGGCAGCCCGCAGCGCGCCGGCAAGTTCGTCGGCGTGATGCACCACGCGCATGCCCTTGCCGCCGCCGCCGGCCGCCGCCTTGACCAGCACCGGATAGCCGATCGACTAGGCGAGTGCCGCCGCCTCGGCGGGATCGGTCACCGCGGCGAGTGCACCGGGCACGATCGGCACACCGGCCGCCGCCATCAGCCGGCGCGCGGATGTCTTGTCTCCCATCGCGGCAATCGCGCTTGCCGGCGGTCCGACAAAGACCAGACCGGCGTGCACGACTGCCTCGGCGAACGCGGCACGTTCGGAGAGAAAGCCATAGCCCGGATGCACCGCGTCGGCGCCCGACGCACGCGCCGCTTCCAGAATGAGATCGATGCGGAGATAACTCTCGGCGGGCGCGGCGGGACCGATTCGCACTGCAAAATCGGCGGCGCGCACAAAGGGCGCGTGACGATCGGCATCGGAATACACCGCGACGGATTCAAGGCCTTCGTCGCGACACGCACGAATGATGCGCAGCGCAATCTCGCCGCGATTGGCGATGAGCACGCGCCGGATTGGACGCGCTGTCATCGCCGACAGGCGGCGACGAGCGGTTGGCCGGGTGTTTCCGTTGGTGCAAAGAGCGTGGAGCAGAGACCGCGGTTGCGTTGCGCCGCGCGATCGTAGACCTCGAGCGCCGCCGTCGTCCAGATCGAAGGCGCACTGCGGCCCAGCTGGAAGACGGTCATCGAATCCGTAAACGGCAGCATCGCACCCGCGGCACGCACCAGCCGTATCGCCTGCCATTCCGGCGGCGGCGCGGCAATCGAATCGACGGTCGGGCCAAGACAGATCGGACGACTGGCCGCGACGTGCGCGAGTGCCGTCGGAAGATCCTGCGTAGAATCGGCGCCGATCGCCGCCGCCATGCGGCCGCGATAGCGTGCGTCCCAGGCATACATGTCGGGTCGCAGGAGAATCACATCGCTGCGAGTGTCGCCGGCGAGGTGCTCGCCCCATGCCGCCGCGGTCTCGACCTCCGACCCGGTGACCAGCACGCCGTTCCTGGGACACGAGGCGATGAGATTGTGCCCCAGCTCGCCGAGCACCGGCGGGAGCGGCAGATCCTCGGCGGCCCAGTCCCAGCGCCCATTCGCAGGCCATCCCTCGGATTCGATCTGCGAGGTGGCACGCTCCACCGTGGCGAGCACGCGGTAGACGTCGGATGAATCGGTGAGGAACTGCTCGGCCTTCTCGAAGGCCAGCGCCGCGAAGGTGAGCAGCGCGGGCGCAGAGGTGGGACCGGTGTGACCCTGCCGATGCCAGGTGCGCACGTCGTCCAGATAGATCCGGCCCAGCAAGAGCCACGCGCGGCCGTCGTTGCGCTCCGCCGCCAGATGCGTTGACAGCAGTTCCACCGCGCCCTGCCGCTGACCACTGCGGATCAGAGATTCAGCGGCCTGAATCGCGTCAGTCGTGCCGGCCGCCGAGACGGGCGTCTGCGCGGCCAACCCATCCGTCAAACCGGCCCACGCAAACGCGCAGCCGATAACGAAGGCAATAAGGCGGGAACGGAGAATCAGAGTGGAATGCATCCGTGCTTCTTGGGCGGGTTTCGGTCGCGTTTGGTGCCCAGGGTCTGCAGCGCGTCGATCAGGCGAGGCCGGGTGTCGCGCGGATCGATGACATCATCAATGTAGCCGCGTGCGGCCGCCTGGAACGGCGTCGCAAAGGCCTGCACGTATTCCTCGGTCCGGATGGCCGCTTCCGCCGCCGGATCCGCGGCCTTGGCGATTTCGCCCTTGTACAGAATCTCGACCGCCCCTTTGGCCCCCATCACCGCGATCTCGGCGGTGGGCCACGCAAGGTTGACGTCGGCGCGAATGTGCTTGGAGTTCATCACGTCGTACGCGCCGCCGTAGGCTTTCCGCGTGATGACCGTGAGCTTGGGTACGGTCGCCTCGCAATACGCGTAGAGCAGCTTGGCACCGTGACGAATGATTCCGCCGTGCTCCTGCCCAACGCCCGGGAGAAATCCGGGCACATCGACAAAGGTGATCAGCGGGATGTTGAACGCATCGCAGAAGCGGATAAAGCGCGCCGCCTTGACGGACGCGTTGATGTCGAGCACACCGGCGAGCACCGCGGGTTGATTGGCCACAACACCCACGCTCCTGCCGCCCAGACGCGCAAAACCCGTGATGATATTGGCCGCGAACGCCGGCATCACCTCAAAGAGCGCGCCGTCGTCGAACACCGCGCGCAACACGTCGTGCATGTCGTACGGCTTGGAGGCGGTGTCGGGAATGACATCGAGGAGACTTTCGTCACGGCGATCGACCGGATCGGTCGCAGGTGTGATCGGTGCATCGTCGAGGTTGTTGGACGGGAGATAGCTCAGAAGGGTCCGCACTGCCGCCAGACATTCCGGCTCCGATGGATGGACAAAGTGTGCGACGCCCGACGTCTCGGCGTGCGTATCTGCGCCGCCGAGCTCATCCTTGGTCACATCCTCGTGCGTCACGGTCTTCACCACTTCGGGACCGGTCACAAACATGTGACTCACGCCGCGGACCATGAAGATGAAGTCGGTGATGGCGGGTGAATAGACCGCACCGCCGGCGCAGGGCCCGAGAATCGCAGAGATCTGCGGGATGACGCCTGATGCAAGCGTGTTGCGAAGAAAGATGTCGGCGTAGCCGCCGAGAGATGCGACGCCTTCCTGAATGCGAGCGCCGCCGGAATCGTTGAGGCCCACCATCGGCGCGCCGTTGCGTACCGCAAGGTCCATCACCTTGCAGATCTTGGCGGCGTTCGTTTCGGAGAGCGAACCGCCGATGACGGTAAAGTCCTGCGAGAAGACGTAGACGAGCCGTCCGTCGATCCGTCCCCAACCAGTTACGACACCATCACCCAGCGGGCGGTTGCCGTCGAGTCCGAACTCGTTGACGCGATGCGTGACAAATCGATCGAGCTCGACAAACGACCCCGGATCGAGCAGCAGATCGAGCCGCTCGCGGGCTGTGAGCTTGCCCTTCTTGTGCTGCTGAGCGATGCGGTCGGCGCCGCCACCCTGCTCCGACTGGACCTGCCGGTGGCGGAGGTCTTCGAGACGGCTGCGATTGTCGGTCATGTCGGAGGAATGTAGCGCGGCCGGTAGAAACAAACACCCCGGCGAGAACGGGTCTCGCCGGGGTATTTGCTGCAGTTGCACTCCGCTGGCGGTTATTCCGCCGGCTTCATGTCCTTGAAGTCTTCATAGCCCTCGATGATCTCGTCGTCATCCGGCGGAATCACCACCGGCGCCGGTTCGGAACCCGGCTCCGGAATACCGTCGGCCGGATAGTCGATGACGGCAACGACAATCCGATGATGGATCGGATCCACTTCGATGACCTTGGTGATCACCTGCTGATTCGGCACCACCGCATCTTCGGCGTTCTGATCATCGGCCAGGCCCATCTGCGATACCGGTGCGAACGCTTCGAGATCGTCGCCAAGATCGAGGACGATGCCCTTGTCGACCGGACGCAAAACCTTGGCGCGGATCTCGGTGCCAATCGGCAGACGCTCGCCGATAGTGAGCCACGGATCGTCGGTGGCCTGCTTGAGGCCGAGTGAGATGCGCTTGTTGTCGGCATCGATGTTGAGAATGACGACATCGACCGCGTCGCCCTTCTTGACGACCTCGGACGGATGCTGCACGCGCTTGGTCCACGACATGTCCGAGATATGGATCAAGCCGTCGATGCCGGGTTCAATTTCCACAAATGCGCCGAACGAGGTGAGGTTGCGCACCTTGCCCGACAACCGCGCGCCCACTGGATACTTGAGCGGGAGGATCATCCACGGATCCTGCTCGGTCTGCTTCATGCCGAGCGAGATCTTCTCTTCGGCCTCATCGACCTTGAGCACCACCGCGTCGATCGTTTCACCGATCGAGACGATCTTGCTGGGATGGCGGACGTTGCGCGTCCAGCTCATCTCGGAGATGTGCACCAGGCCTTCGATGCCCGGCTCGAGTTCGACGAACGCGCCGTAGTTGGTGATCGAGACCACCTTGCCCTGCACGCGCGTGCCGACCGGATACTTCTCGGCCACATTCTGCCACGGATACGACTGCAGCTGCTTCATGCCGAGGGAGATGCGCTCGCGCTGCCAGTCGATGTCGAGAATCTTGACTTCGACTTCCTTGCCGATGGCGACGAGCTCGCTCGGATGCGACACGCGGCCGTATGACATATCGGTGATGTGCAGCAGACCGTCGACGCCGCCGAGATCGATGAATGCACCGAAATCGGTGATGTTCTTGACAATGCCTTTGCGCAGCTGGCCGACTTCGAGCTCCTTCATCAGGTGCTCGCGCTTGTGTGCGCGCTCGTTCTCCAGGATCACGCGGCGCGAGACGACGATGTTGCGCCGGCGCTTGTTGAGCTTGATGATCTTGAACTCGTACGTCTGGCCAAGAAGCTCGTCGATGTTGGGCACGCGACGGAGCGCAATCTGCGAGCCCGGCAGGAACGCGTCGACGCCCATCAGGTTTACGACCACGCCGCCCTTGATCTTCTTCATCAAGGTGCCTTCCACCGGCTGATCGCTTTCATGGGCCTGGCGGATCTTCTCCCAGACGCGCATGAAGTCGGCCTTCTTCTTGGAGAGCACAACCGCGCCCTCCTGGTCTTCCAGATGTTCGAGGAAGACTTCGACTTCATCACCCACCTGCAGGTTCTGCGGGTCCTTGAATTCATCGAGGGGAACCGAGCCCTCGGACTTGAAGCCGACATCCAGGATGACGGCGTTGTCGGTAATGCGGAGCACCTTGGACTTGACGATCTCACCCTCGACGATCTGCGACATGGTGCCGTCGTAGAGCGCGAGCATGCTCTCATACTCGGAATCCGAGTACTCCTCGTCGTACAGATCGGGGCGGACGCGGAGTCCGGCCGCTGTTTCAAAGTGCGGGCTGAGCAATGTAGGGGTAGCAGTATCGGACATTCGGGGAGGGCCCTGCGACAGCGAGAAACCGCACCGTTTCCGGGCGGGGTGAGGAGAATTCCTCGGCCGCCCAGAAAGACTTCCGGGCAGCCTTATATGTTACTCGCCGGGCGCTCAGTCAGCAAGCCGCGCGCGGCCGCCAAGGCCGTGATCCGGGCCACCTGCGCGTCGAACGTCAGCTCGGTGGTGTCCACCTCGACGGCGTCCTCGGCCTTCCTGAGCGGAGCGACCGGCCGGGCGGTGTCGAGCCGGTCCCGCGCCTCGAGCCGGGCCGCTTCCCGGGCGAGTTCTTCAGGATCGACCGCCTGCCCTCGCTGCCTGAGCCGCCGCTCGGCCCGCGACATGGCGGTGGCCACCAGGAAGACCTTGAGGGCGGCCTCGGGAAACACCACCGTTCCGATGTCCCGGCCGTCGACCACCCCGCCGCCCAGCGCGGTCACCGTCGCCCTGAGCCGGCCGTTGATCCAGTCGCGGACCGCGGGAATGGCCGAAATGGCCGAGACGCCGGCGGTGACCACAGCGGTCCGCAGCTCGGGGTCGATCTCCTTGCTGCCGGCCCGGAGGACGAGCGCGCCATCGACAAAGCTCATCGCGAGGTCGGCACGATCCGCCGCCACGATCAGATGATCGGGATCGGCGATAGCATGGGTCTGCGAGAGCCAGGTGAGTGCCCGGTACCAGGCACCTGAATCGATATGGACGAGTCGCACGGCCAGCGCCACGGCGGCCGCGGTGCTCGACTTGCCGCTCGCCGCGGGGCCGTCGATGGCAATCACACGGGAGTGGCTCATCGTGTGCCCTGATCGAGTGCAGCGAGGGCAACGTCGAAGCCGGGAAACGACACGGCAGCGCACGCCGGATCGTCCACGCGGATGCGATTACCGGCGACGCGTCCCAGCACGGTGAACGCCATAGCGATGCGATGGTCGGCGTGCGTGACGACGCGACCGGCGAGGGGAGCATCACGGCCGGCGATGATGAGATCGTCGCCGTCGACGCGGGCGTTGGCGCCAAGCCGCTGAAGATTGGTGGCGAGCAATTCGAGGCGATTGCTCTCCTTCACTCGCAGCTCAGCGAGTCCGACAAACCGGCTGGTGCCACGTGCGCGCGCCGCAAGGCACGCGAGCATTGGAATCTCATCGATTACGCCAGGGACCTCGTCCGCGGCGATGTCTGTGCTCACGAGCATCGCAGGCTGAGTAATCAGGTCGCCGAGTGGCTCGCCAAAGCTCTCCGTGACATTTGCCTCGTCGATCACGGCACCCATGCGCCGCAGCACGGCGAGAAAGCCCGTGCGAGAGGGATTGAGCCCCACACCGGCGATGCGCACGTCGCCGCGATCCGCCAGCAGTGTGGCCGCCAGCAGAAAGATCGCAGACGATGGATCGCCAGGGACGGTGATATCAAACGGTGCAAATTGTCCCGTTGGCTTGAGCGTGAGCACACCGCGACGCACGGTGATATCAAAACCAAAGTGGCGCAGGAAGCGTTCAGTGTGATCGCGTGTGGCGGCGCGTTCGGTCAGCCGGACTTCCACGCCGCCTGCGGCACCAGCAAGCAGCAGCGCGCTCTTGACCTGTGCCGATGCGACCGCCAGTTCCCAATCCAGCGCCTGGAGTGCTCCGCCGGTGATGGTGAGCGGGAGGCCATCATTTGCTCCGGCTGTTACACGCGCACCCATTGCGACGAGCGGATCGGTGACGCGGCGCATTGGACGACGCCGGAGCGATGCGTCGCCCGTGACGCGGGACGAAAAACGTTGGGCGGCAAGGAGGCCCAGGAGCAGGCGCGCGGTGGTGCCCGAGTTGCCGCAGTCGAGTGCGGTATCGGAGCGCACAAGCCGCTTCCGGCCGCGAATCTCGACCGGAGTTCCCTGCCGCAACGGCGACACCTCGGCGCCGAGTTGCCGGAGCACGCGCGCGGTAGAGCGGGCATCGAGTGAGGTGAGCGCACCGGTCACTGTCGAGCGGCCGGGCGCGAGTGCTGCAAAGAGCAGCGCCCTGTGCGTGATACTCTTGTCTCCCGGAACCCGGTGTGTACCGCCGACCACCCTGCTCTTTGGCATGCGGAATCGTATCTTTCCCTGTCGCGGCGAACAACCGCCGCCTGCCTGGAGGTGTGATGGCCGCGATCCTGATTGTGGAAGACAGCCCCGACAACATGAAGCTCTTTCGCACGCTGCTCATGCTCAAAGGTCACGCCGTGGTGGGCATTCTCGGTGGTGACGATCTTTTTTCCAGTATTGCCACCCAGCGTCCCGATCTGATCCTCATGGACATCCACATGCCCGGGAAAGACGGGTTTACCCTGGTGAGCGATATCCGGGCGTCGGCGGTGAGCGATCTCAAGGTGGTGGCGCTGACGGCCAATGCCATGGCGGGCGACCGGGAAAAGATCATCGCGGCGGGCTTTGACGGATACATCAGCAAGCCGATCGATATCCGGCGCTTTCCCGATCAGGTGGAGCAGGCGTTGGCGGGGGATTTGCCGGGGGCGGGGTGAGGGAGAGGCGTGAGATGCGGGCCCCGAGACTTCCTGGTCCTCGTCCCTGCTCAACGGGGACGGCAAAATGAACGTACTCTACGTTTGAGCTGCCCAACTTTTCTGGGGAGACGTCAGAAAAACGGGAGCCGTGAGGGCTCCCGTTGATCTCAAAAGGGGTCGGGCGGTTCGGCTACGTCATATTCGTGCCGATGCTGTGCAACACGTATTTCCCACCAGCCTTGATAGCCACCACATCATACGATGCCCCGGTAAAGCGGTGATCTCCGCGCGGACTGTCGGGACGCGGCGTGACAACATCAATGTGGAGCGTCAGCGTGTCATCCCTGATTCGCAATCCAGAAATCACTACCGTGGGACACCTTCCAGTAGCGGCACAAGTCACTTCTGCTGATGTGGTGGCTCGTGCGCCAAAGATTGCCGTTAACTCTCGGGCTCCCGACGAATCGGCGGATGCGCCTGCGTCGGTCGGGGCTGATGGCATCTTGACGACAATGTGTTCACTATTCGCAAATGCGGGATCGTGTGACACACTGGTCATCACATGCCGAAGGACGTCACGAATTGCCACCCCGGCACCCGAAGTGTCTCGTGGGGCCTGAAGAAGTGCACTCGCAAGAAGAAACAACATCACCGCCCCCCAATCCTAGTCAAGTGAATGAAGCTGTTGGCCTTCCCCGGAACGACTGGCTGACGACGCATCTGAGCTGCACCCGGTTTCGTGGACACGGGCCTAAGCTGCTGGTGC
>DATAVM010000084.1:0-4739 GCA_036267775.1 Gemmatimonadales bacterium | reverse complement strand
GGGCACGCTGGTGGAGGATGAAGAAACCGGCAAGCCCGTCGGCGAGTTGCTGCGCGTGGGCGATCAGGTGCTGGTGGCTCGCGGCGGGCGTGGTGGCCGCGGCAACGCGCGCTTTGCCACCTCAACCCATCAAGCACCGCGTGAATGGGACGAAGGCGGCGAAGGCGGACATCGCCGCCTGGTGTTCACGCTCAAGCTGATCGCGGACATCGGCCTCGTCGGCGCGCCGAATGCGGGAAAAAGCACACTCCTCTCGGTCATCAGTGCCGCTCGCCCCAAGATTGCCGACTATCCCTTTACCACACTGGAGCCCAACCTCGGCGTGGTCGGGCTGTCGGGTTCGCGATCGTTCGTGGTGGCGGACATTCCAGGCATCATCGAAGGCGCGCACGCCGGCAAGGGACTGGGCACCCGATTCCTGCAGCATGTGGAGCGGACGCGGTTGCTCGCCTACCTGATTCCGCTCGACACGGAAGATGCCGCGGCGAGCTATGCGCAACTGCATCGGGAAGTCGCACTGTACAGCGCGGCACTGGCGGCCAAGCCCCATGTGGTCGTGTTGACCAAGAGTGATCTCGTGCCGGCCGATGCGGATCTACCTGATCCGGCAGCGTCCGACGCACTCTGGGTGGTGGCCATTTCAAGTGCGGCGGGGCAGGGTATCGAGGACCTCAAGGAGCGCTTCTGGTCCGCGGTGCAGCAGGCGCGGGCTCTGGAAGCCGACGATGACGACGACTGGCATGCCGAGGCGGACGGCGAACTTGACGACCAAGAAGGCGAGCCAGAACAGCGTGATCACGGAGATGACTCCGCCAGCGGCTGACGCCGACGAACGGCTGGCGTATCTCGCGCTTGCCATCACGCCAGGGATTGGCGCTCGAAAAATGGCGGAACTCCTCGCCAGCTCGCCCACCATACATGCCGCCGTACCGGCCGGAGGTGCTTCGCTCGCCGCAGCTGCGCGAGTGTTGCAGCAGTGTGATCGCGCGGGAGCGACGGTGCTCGTTCCGCCGGATGCCGCGTTCCCCGCCAGATTGCGATCGATTCCCGGTGCGCCACTCTGTCTCTTTGTCCGCGGCGATCTTTCGCTCGTGACGCGGCCGTGCGTGGCGATCGTCGGCAGTCGCGACCACACCACCTATGGTCGCGACGCCGCGCGGATGATGGCCGCCGCTGCCGCGAGCGCGGGCGTGGTGGTGGTCAGCGGCATGGCGCGCGGTCTCGACGCCGTGGCACATCATGCCGTGCTCGACGCTGGCGGCACCACTATTGGCGTGCTGGGCAACGGCCTCGGTGTGATCTATCCGGCGCAGAATCGAGTGCTGTATGAACGAGTCGAGCGCGATGGTCTGCTGCTCACCGAACACGTGCCCGGCGAGCGGCCGCACGCGGGGGCCTTCCAGCGCAGGAATCGCCTGATCAGCGGACTGGCGGATGTGCTCGTCGTGATCGAGGCCGCCAAAGGCTCGGGGACCATGGGGACGGTGGCTGCGGCACTGGAGCAGGGGCGCGACGTGATGGCGGTCCCGGGGCCCATCACGTCGCCCACGTCCGCCGGTACGAACCAGTTGTTGCGTGATGGCGCCGAGCCGCTGCTCCATCCCGACGATCTCGTCGCCAAGTTCACTAAACTGCCGGCGCGCGCCGTGGCAGAGGCGGGACCGGTCGATCCCCCGCCTTGCACTCTTTCGGCGGAAGAGGCACAGGTCTTCAGCGCGCTGACAGCCGCACCGCGTCATGTCGACGAACTCGCGCTTGCAACCGGTCTGCCGGTCGGCACGTTGCTCGGCGTCCTCTGCGGGCTCGAGCTGGGCGGTCTGGCGGAGCAGCAGTCCGGCAGTCTCTTTCGCCGGCTGCCACGAGCCTGGTAGTCAACCCGCTAGCATTCCGCGGTGCACCTCTACATCCACGTCCCTTTCTGTGGCCGGCGCTGCTCGTATTGCGATTTTGCCATCGCCGTGCGCAAGGTCACACCCACCGCGGCGTTTGTTGGCGCGATGCGGGCAGAGTGGCAACGCTGGCAGCAGGAGCTTGGTGGCCGCGCCGCGCCGATCGAGACGCTCTACTTTGGCGGCGGCACGCCCTCACGGCTCGAAGGCGATGCGATCGCCGAACTGATCGCGATGGTACAGCGGGCGGCGCCGCTTGCAGCCGGTGCAGAAGTGACGCTCGAAACCAATCCGGACGACGTGACGCCGGATCGCGCGGCCGCGTGGGTTACTGCTGGCGTCAACCGCATCTCGCTCGGCGTGCAGAGTCACGATCCTGCGGTACTCACCTGGATGCATCGCTCGCATCGGGCGGAGCAGGTGCCGCCGGCTGTACAAATGCTCAAGGCCGCTGGACTCGGTAATGTGTCGATGGACCTGATTTTTGCGTTGCCGGAGGTACTCGAACGCGATTGGGCGCGCGATCTGGAGCTCACGCTCGCACTCGATCCGGCGCACCTCTCGCTGTACGGACTCACGGTCGAGCCGCACACACCGCTCGCGCGGTGGACCGCGCGTGGTGAAGCTCTGCCCGCGCGTGATGAACGCTATGCGGCAGAGTTTCTGGCGGCAGACGCCGCGATGACGAGCGCGGGCTTTGTGCACTATGAGGTGTCGAATGCTGGGCGGCCCGGATTTGAATCGCGTCACAACCGGGCGTATTGGAGCGGCGCCGAATACGTCGGGTTGGGTCCATCGGCCCATTCGTTCATTGCCGGAGAGCGCCGCTGGAACGCTCGGGAGTGGGCCGACTACGTCGCACGCCTCGACCGTGGCGAGAGTGTCGTCGCGGGCCGCGAGCAGATCGGCACGGACGCTGGCCGGCTGGAGCGGATCTACCTGGGACTCCGCACCAGCACGGGTGTGCCGGTGGCGCTGGTGCCCGGCGAAGCGCTTGCCGCCTGGGTTCGCGCGGGCTGGGCCGTCACCAATGGCGCCACGGTGCGCCTCCTTCCGGAAGGGTGGCTCCGGCTCGACGCGCTGGTGGGGGCCATCGCCCATTCCTAACTTGCAGGGATGCCTGATGTGGAATCCCTGTCCGAACGGGAATGCCGGGTACTCGAAGCGGTGATCGAGACCTATATCGCGACCGCGGAGCCGGCCGGTAGCCAGACCGTGGCCCGGCGTTCCGCGCTCGGGATTTCGCCGGCCTCGATCCGCACCACGATGAGCGATCTCGAGGCGAAGGGATTTCTCTACCACCCGCATACATCGGCGGGGCGGATTCCCACTGACCGCGCGTATCGGGTCTACGTCGACGCGTTGATGCGGCGGACGCCACCCGATGCGCAGGCCCGTGAGCATCTCGAGGTCGAGCTCGCGGCGGTGGGGAACGCCAGCGAAGAACTCCTGGGGCGCGCCGCGCAGGTCCTCGGGATCCTGACGCAGGAGCTGGGCGTTGCAGTGGCGCCGGCCCTGGAGGCGATCGTGCTCGACCGCGTCGACCTCGTGCCGGTATCGAGCGACCGCGTGCTCCTGGTGCTTAACCTGAAGAGCGGCACGGTGCGCTCGATCTTCATCCGGCTGCCGGCCATGCTGGAGCGGGACGAGGTCGAGGAAGTCGAACGGATTCTCAACGAGCGCCTGGGCGGCCTCACGCTGCGCGACATTCGCGCCACCTTTGCCGATCGTTTGCGCGATGCGACCACCGGCCCGGAGATGGGCGAGTTGCTCGATATCATCCTGGCCGAGGGCGATGGGATCTTTGATGTGGGCGAGCCGCGGGAAGCGATGATGCTGGGGAGTGCGTCGGTGCTGGTCGATCAGCCGGAGTTTGCCTCGAGCGAGCGGATGCGAACGCTGCTCTCGATCACGGAGCGGCGCGATCTGCTGCGCGAAGCGCTCGCGGATCGCCGGCGCGAGGGGCTCACGGTCACCATTGGCGGCGAACACGATGCGCGCGGCCTCGCCGACTTCACCCTGGTCACTTCGACCTACCGCCGCGGCGGCGCGACCGGCGTGATTGGCGTGCTCGGTCCCACGCGCATGCCCTACGACAAGATTCTCGGCCTGGTGGAACACACCGGTCGTCTGATTGAAGGATTGATCCAGTGAGCGATTTCTACGCAGTGCTTGAAGTGGTGCGCGACGCGAGCGACGACGACATCAAGCGAGCCTACCGCCGGCTCGCGATGGTCTACCATCCCGACAAGAACACGTCGCCGGACGCCGAAGGGCGCTTCAAGGAAATATCCGAAGCGTATCAGGTGCTGAGCGATCCCGAGAAGCGCGCGCACTACGACCGCTTTGGCGTGGCGCCCGGTGCACAGCAGCAGGGCTTTAGTGGCGCGGGGTTCCACCATGTGGATCTCTCCGAAGCACTCAACATCTTCATGCGCGACTTTGGCGGCCTCGACGGGATGTTCGGCGGGCGGCAGCAGGGAGAGCCGAATCGCGGCCAGGACATTCGCGTGACGGTCAAGGTCACGCTGCAGGAAGTCGCCCTCGGCGCGCGGCGAAGCATTCGTCTCAAGACGATGGGGCAGTGCAGCAACTGCAATGGCAGCGGTGCCGCGCGCGGCACCAAGCCGATCACCTGCGCGACCTGCGGCGGCAGCGGGGAAGTGCGCCGCGCGGCGCGGTCGATGTTCGGACAATTCGTGCAGGTCGGGCCGTGCCCCACTTGTCGCGGCGAAGGCACTGTCGTGGGCACGCCGTGCGAAGTGTGCCGCGGCGAAGGGCGCGTGAAGGCCGAGCGGACGGTGACGGTGGACATTCCCGCCGGTGTGACGGCGCAGCACTACATCACGC
>DATAVM010000083.1:0-49086 GCA_036267775.1 Gemmatimonadales bacterium | reverse complement strand
CGGCCTGGCGCAGCGCGTAGGCGATCTGCTCCTCGGAGAACTTCGAGCGCTTCATGGACCCCTCCCTTTCCGATCGTGGGGACCACCGAAACGCGAATCTACCCTAGTTTCAAGCTGCCCAACTTTTCCGGGGGGACGTCAGCTCAGGAGGAGCAATGCGGAAGTCGAAGTTCACGGAGTCCCAGATTGTGGCGGTGCTGAAGGAAGGGGAGGCGGGCGTGCCGGTCGCGGCCCGAACGTTGGCTCGCTCATGATGGCCCTCCGACGGCGCGTGCCGCCCTGCTTGAGAAAGTTCAACTTACGCGGCAGGTCACCGGTTACCCCGCTATCCTCCAGCCAACAAGGGCACGTGGATCGGCGACAGCGTAGCTACCGCGGACTGGCGACGATCGTGTTGAGCCAGGATCGAGGGTCTCAATCAGTTCATAGCTGATTTCTGCAGAGTCGTCTAACTCCACCGCCAGGATGCGCACCCGGATCCTCCGGCCGTCGGCAAAATGCAGGTCAACCCGCTGACCAATGCCCGCCTTGAGGTCGTCCAGATGCAGCATCTTGCGGAGGTCGAGAACGACTGGCGCCCCGGTCTCTCCACCGGCATCGGTGGCGGCAATCCAGTGCTCGTGCTTGACCCGTCCCCGCCCGGTCATGCGATAGTAGAAGTCATCGTAGTTGCCGCCGGGCAACTGCCGGTCGGGGAGCTCAACCAACGTCCCATCTGCTCCCGAAAAGGCACAGACGCGCACCTCACCTGCACGGACGAGCCGGGATAGAGCGGCGACGACTCCCGTTCGCAATGCACCTGCGGGGGTATCCGCAAATCCACCCGGCTCGGAATTCAACATCCGCAGGATGCTTTCCAGATCCTCAATGTCGTCTGCCAGCGTATCAAGCACATGACTATCGAAAGGAGCGTTGCTCTGCATCATGGGTCTCTAACGCTGATCTTGGGGTTTGAAAAAACCCCTCAGATGTTGCTCGATCACGTCGCCGCTCTCGTTTATGAGAGTGCGTTCGGCCAATTGCCTACCCTCCGCGTTTTCGATGATACGCTGAATGCTGATCCCACCTCGCGCTTTCCTGCCGGTCGCCTGCTCGACAAATACCCCCAACGTCTTCCAGCCACCAGGATTCTCTGTAGCGTCGCGAATCAAGGCTCCGACTGCGGCCCTGTCAGCCGCCACGCCCGGGACGATGGCCAAAGCGGCGCTCGCGGCACCCACCACGACATTCCCACTTCCGATTGCGTTACCCGCTGACGCCGCAGCGTTGATCCCCGTTGCGTCAAGTCCAGCGTTGAGGGCCGCGCCCGCGTTCAGTGCGAGCCCACCAACTAGGCCTCCCGTTGACGCTCCCCAGTTAGCCAGCGCTTGCGCAATGCACTCGGTCCAGGCGCTAGACGCTTTGCACGGATCCAACCCAAACGGATCACTGAAGCTCGCCGGGTTGTTGCCGTTGTACTGATACAGATTGACGCCGCCACCCAACCCCGCCGGGTCCTCCTGCAGCCACCGCCCCGTCCCCGGATCATACTGCCGGTTGCGGAACGACGAAATCCCGCCCAGCGCCCCCGTGTCCACCGCCCAGCGCGCGGGCCCAAAGGTCTGCGCCCGGCTCGTCGTCCCCGAACTCCCCCACGGCCCCTGATGAAAGCCCGTCGTGGCGTTCGAGTTATCGATATGCCCCAGTGAGTCCGCGATCGCCACCAGCTGGCTCCGGCCGTCGGTCACGATCGGGAAGATCGCATCGGTGGTGGTGTCGCCCGCGTGCAGGCCGCGCTTGACGGCCAGAAGCGGCTCGTCCAGCCCCTGCGTCGGCACGTACCACCAGTCGCCGGACCAGCGGCTCCGGCGCCGCCGTGGCCGACGAGTAGACCAGTGTCGTTGCCCGCGCCCGGTCGAGCGAGGTGTAACTCGGCGTGTTGTCGCGGCTGCGTAAGAGTGGGACTTACGGGACCTATCACCGTCATGTTGTAGTTCCCGGAATCCGAGGCCACACCGGTTGCAAGGAGCGAGACCACGCCCGATCCCGGAATCACGTCGGCGGAGTAGTCGACAGTGACGTTCTGCGTCTCGTTCGGCGCAAGACTCAGCGCGTCCGACTCGGCCGTGCAGCTGTCGATCTGGCCGCTGGTGCTGCAGTCGATGGAGTAGCTCGTGGTGACGCTCCGGAGATTTGTCACGGAGAAGATCAGGCTGCCCCCGCCTCCCGCGGCCGCCGACACGGGGCCGCCATTCTTTGGCTCAACGTCTACCCCCATCGGAAGTGGTGGCGGCGGACGCCGTTGCGCGGTGAGAGCCGTGGGAACCAGGAGGAGCACGAGCGGCCAGAGCTTACGGGCCGCGGAGACGGGGAAAGAAGCAACGGACCGCATGGCAGGGCACCTCGCACGGGGATGAATGAGCTGCTGCATCACCCACCGAATGAACGGCGCCGCACCCACCTCAACCATCGGGGAGGCACCTAGGGGAAATCCCCTGGTACCCACCCCTAGGCCGCCGACGCCAGTCAGATCCGGTTCGGCGTACGGCGGCTATGCGGGCAATGCTACCTCCTCACCGACGTCCTTCCCCACCTCGTCCAGCCGCCCCACGCGCCGCAGCTCAGGCGCCAGGAGCGCGGTCGAGCCGGCAACACCCAGCGTGAGTACGCCCCCCATCAGCACCGCCGGCACCGCACGAAAGAGTCGCGCGGTGACACCGGACTCAAAGCTGCCGATCTCGTTACTCGATCCCACAAAGATGGAATGCACCGCAGTGACCCGGCCCATGAGCTCATCGGGCACCAGCAACTGCACCAGCGTCGAGCGAATGACCACGCTGATCATGTCCGCCGCTCCGGTGAGCACCAGAAAACCGAACGACAGCCAGAGTGTGCGGGCAAGGCCAAAGCCGATGGTGCAGAGGCCGAACACCGTGACCGCATAGAGGAGCGCGGGGCCGGCGCGTTTGAGCGGCGGCCGCCATGCGAGGTAGAGCGACATGACGACCGCGCCGATGGCGGGCGCCGAGCGCAGCAGGCCCAACCCCCACGCGCCGGCGTGGAGAATGTCCGCGGCAAAGATCGGCAAGAGTGCCACGGCACCGCCAAAGAGCACCGCAAAGAGATCGAGCGTCATGGCGGCCACGAGCACCTGCTGGTCGCGCAGGTAGCGAAGTCCGTTTGCGAGCGAGCGCCACACCGATTCTTCGCTGCCCGCCGACGCGGGCACCGAGCGAAAGCGCACCAGCGCAAGACCGATCATGCCGATGGTTACCAGGCCTGCGTCGACGAGGTAGCTGCCGCGCGCACCGATCCATGCGTTGAACAGCCCGCCCAGCGCCGGCCCGATGACGGCGCCGAGTTGCCAGGTGATGCTGCGCCAGTTGACCGCGTTGGCGCGCAGTTCGCGCGACACCATCGCCGCGCCGAGTCCCGCGCGCGCCGGCTGCAGGAAGGCGCGCGCCACGCCGCTCACCGCAACGACGGTATAGACGCCGGCCACGCGCCAGTGCACGCCGCTGCCGGAGAGATTGGCGAGGGAGGCAAGAATCAGCGCACACGCCAGCAGCACGCCGGTCGCGATGAGCGCGAGCTTGCGACGATCCATCCGGTCGGCGACGTGTCCGCCAAAGAGTGCCGCGGCGATGTTCGGCAGCGCTTCCGCCAGGCCCACCAGGCCGAGGGACAGCGGGTCGTGCGTGTCGAGATACATGTGCCACGCCACGATGATGTCCTGGATCTGCACGCCCAGGGTGGTGGCAAAGTACATGACGAGGAAACGGCGATAATCTGCGTGGCGGAGCGACGCCCACGGGTCGTGGCGGGGTTCGTCCACGCTATGGCTGACGCGGCAGCGTGAGCTCGATGCCGTTGCGCACGAGCCTGGCCGATCCGTCCGTGGGCATGGCCACCAGGAATTCGCGGCCGCCGCTCGCGAGCAGGGTCGGATACAGCAGCGTGTATTGCTGCAGCGCCGGAATCAGCAGGAGATCCGGAATGGTGAGGCCGCGCACGGTGACGCGGTCCAGATGAAAGCGCATCACACCGCCGCTGTGCTGCGGCATGGAAATGTCCGCAACAAAGACCGAATTGGAATCGATGAAGGCAAAGAGCGGCCGCAGGTCGGCACGCACGTCGGGCGGAAAATCGGTCAGGCGGCCCGCCACGCGAATGAGTGCGGTATCGGAGGTCACGCGAAAGGCCAGCGAGTCGCCAAATGGCGGAGCGCCGATCCGCGCGATGAGTTGCGCTGCAAAATCGCCGATATCGACCGTGTCCGCCGAGCGGGTGCGCAGGACAAAGACCGAGTCGATCGCGGCCCCGGCGCGGACCACACCGCTATCGGTGATCCGGGAGCCCGGAAGCGCCGGCAATTTCTGGCCGTGCGCAGGCCGGGCCATTCCGGCCAGGAGAATGAGACAGGTGACCCACCAACCACCACGCACAGCGGTCCTCCGCCAAAATGGACAAACCCGCACCGGCAGGGTCACGGGCCGGTATCGGCCGGGCACCGTGCCCGCCGACCGACTACAATGTGGGCGATCCCGGGCACCGGCGCACGGGAACGGCCCCAAACCATGGATCCGCGATGCGGAGTCTTGTCCTCGGCAGCCTCGCCGCACTGACCTTTTTCTGGGGCCCGGAAGGGCACCAGATCGTTGCCCGTGTGGCCGAAGCGCGCCTCACACCCGCTGCCCGCGCGGAAGCGACCCGGCTCCTCGGCGGCCAGAGTATCGCCGACGTCGCGAGCTGGGCGGACAACGTCCGATCGCAGCGCCCCGAAACGGGCGCGTGGCACTACGTCGACATCGAGCTCGGCGACACTTCGTATGTGGCCGCACGCGACTGCGCGCACGACGCCTGCACCGTTGCGGCGATTGGCCATGAGCTCGGCATTCTTCGCGATCACACCCGCTCCGATAGCGACCGCGCCGAGGCGCTCAAGTTCGTCGTGCACTTCGTGGGCGATCTCCACCAGCCGCTGCACGGCGCGGACAATCACGACAAGGGTGGCAACAGCGTCCGTGTGACGTTCGAGACGCGGCCCACCAATCTGCACTCGCTCTGGGACAGCGGCATCCTCAATACGATGGGCAGCGAGGATCAACTCGTCCGCAAGATTCAGGATGAGATCGCGCACCGCGATGACATTGCCAAGCTCGCCGAGAGCACGCCGGCACAGTGGGCGATGGAATCGCACGACATCGCGCGCGATGTCGTGTACGGCCAGCTTCCCTCCTCGCTGACGATCAGCAATCACTACATCGACATTGCCCAGCCGATCATCCAGGAACGGTTGCTCCGCGCCGGTGTGCGGCTCGCCGCTCTCCTCAACCAGACGCTGGGAAGCTGAGATGCTCGTCCGCCGCTTCTACGACGACCGGCTTGCCCAGGCGAGCTATCTCATCGCCTGTCAGGACAGTCACCAGGCGATCGTGATCGATCCGGCACGCGACATCACGCCGTATCTCGCGGCGGCCAAGAGTGAGAACGTCCGCATCGCGTACGTGACGGAAACGCATATCCATGCGGATTTCGTGTCGGGCAGTCGTGAACTGGCGCAGCGCACCGGCGCAGAGCTGCTGCTCTCCGGCGCCGGCGAAGGCTCCTACGGCCACCGCATTGCGAGCCAGGCGCGCATGCTGCACGATGGCGACCGCATCTCCCTCGGCGGAGTGCGGATCGATGTATGGCACACGCCCGGTCACACCCCGGAACACATTGCCTTTCTCGTGACCGACGTCACGGTGAGCGAAGAGCCGGTCGCACTCGTGAGCGGCGATTTTCTCTTTGTGGGCGACGTGGGCCGCCCCGACTTGCTGGAGAAAGCCGCGGGCGTGGCCAACACCGCCACGATCGGCGCCCGAGCGCTCTGGCAATCCCTTCAACGGCTCGGGTCGCTGCCCGAACACCTGCAGATCTGGCCCGGCCACGGCGCTGGCTCCTCGTGCGGCAAGGCGCTCGGCGCACTGCCCACCAGCACGCTCGGCTACGAGCGCCGCACCAACTGGGCGCTCGGTGTCCATGACGAGAACACATTCGTCCGCTCCGTGCTCGCGGATCAGCCCGACCCGCCGCCCTACTTCGGCACCATGAAGCGCGTCAATCGGGACGGCCCGGAAATCGTCGGCGAGCTCGCGGCGCTGCCCGAACTCACGGCCGACCAGCTCGCGCTCGAGCTGCCGCGCAGCGTGGTGATCGACCTGAGGCCCGCCAAGGCGTACGCCGAGACGCACATTCCCGGCACGCTCAACCTGGCGTTCAACAAGGCGTTCACCAAATGGGCGGGCTGGCTGGTGTCGAACGATCAGGATGTCTTCCTGATCGCCGAAAATCCGGCGATGGCTGAGGAGGCCCGGCGGGCGCTGCTGGCGATCGGCCTGGATCGCGTGCGCGGGATGACGACGACCGCCGCCGCGGCAGCGCTCATGCGCGGAGGCACGGCGCTCGCAAGCCGCCGGATGTCGATGAAGCATGTCGCCGAGCTTGCGGCGGCGGGGCGGCACATCATCGACGTGCGCGACGATCATGAATGGGCCGACGGCCATGTGCCGGGTGCTGAACATCATTCGCTGGGGCGGGTGCAGGAATCGCTGCGGAATCTCGATCGCGCCACGCCGGTCGCCGTCCATTGTCAGGGCGGCGGCCGGTCGGCGATTGCGGCATCGGTACTCGAACGCATGGGCTTCAAGGACATCGTCGACCTGAGCGATGGCTGGAGCGCGTTCGAGGGCAATCGCTAGGGCGTCTTGGGCCAGGTGTTGTTCGCGCGATTGATATCGATCAGGTGGTGGTCGGGATCAAGCTCGATCTTCGCGAGTTTCTTGCCGGGGAAGGTGTATTCGCGCTCGTACTCTTCGGTATTGGTGCTCCACACCTCCGCGGGATAGTTGAAGTCCTGCGTGGTCCCGTCGGTGAACGTAAAGCGCGCGCGGATGGGCAGCACACCGCGTTCGCGATTGCCGTAGAGCACGGCCACCCGCATCGTGTCGCCACTCTGCCCCGTGGCGACGGTATCGATCGCCTGATCAAAGCGCTCATTCTCCAGAAACCACTCGCGCCAGAACCAGTCGAGCCGGCGGCCTGACACGTCTTCCACCGTGCGGAAGAAGTCGGCAGGCGACGGATGCTTGTAGGCCCAGCGGCGGATGTACTCGCGAAAGCTGGCGTCGAACATCTCGGGACCGAGAATCTCGTCGCGCAACAACGCCAGACCGATGGCCGGCTTGTTGTATGCCGAAATCCCCAGCAGCTCCGGGTTGATCCGGTCGGGATTGATCATGACCGGCTTGTCGTAGCCGCGCCGCATCACCTCGGAGAGCTCGTCACGGTCGCGGGCCACACGGGTGGGCACGTCGCCGTTCTGCGGATAGCGCCGCGCTTCCGAGAAGTAGTTGATGAATGTGTTGAAACCCTCGTCCTGCCACATGTACATCCGCTCGTTCGAGCCGACGAGCATCGGGAACCACATGTGCCCGATCTCGTGCGTGACCACGTTGTAGAGATCGAACTTGTCCCGACTCTTGGTCTCCATGGCCAGCATCGGGTATTCCATGCCGCTGATCGGCCCTTCGACAGCCGAAATCTGCGGCCACGGATAGGGATACCAGCGCTCCGAGTACTCCATGATCGACATGCGCGCCTGGTCGGCCGCGTCGATCCACGTGAGTGTCGCGCTCGGCCGGTAATAGGCAAACGCCATCGCACCCTTGTAGCTCGACGCATCCCATTGGTAGTCCGGCGACGCCGCCCAGACGGCATCGCGAACATTCCTGGACGCAAAGTGCCAGACCATCGTCCCGGTGCTTCGCGGACGCGCGGTGCCGTTCTTGAGCTCCGCGGCGGTGATGATCGGGATGGTCGTGTCCGACTTGGCCGCACGCGCGAGCCGGCCGATTTCGGGGGCGGTGAGCACTTCCGTCGGATTGGCGAGTGTGCCCGTTGCGGCCACGATGTAGCCGGCCGGAACGGTCAACGCGAGGTTGTAGTCGCCGTAGTCGAGATAGAACTCGCCCTGGCCCAGGTACGGGTCGGTGTTCCAGCCGCGAATGTCGTCATAGACACACATGCGCGGATACCACTGCGCCAGCTCGAAGAGGGCACCATCGCGGCCCATGCGGTCTGCGCCGTGCTCCGGAATGAGAAAGTGCCAGGCAACATCGAACGTGGCGGTGTGTCCCGGAACAAGCGGCTCCGCCAGGTCCACCCGCGTCACGGTCTCATTGTCGTGCAGCACCACCTTCACGTGCCGTGCGGCACCCTTGGTTGTCGCCGGAAAGACTTCCTCGTAACGCTCGATGACGTCGCCGCCGGCAAAGTTCTGCGCGCCAAAGCGGGAATCGGCCGGGAAGATGAATGAGTTGAGCGAATTGGCCTTGAAGGCGTTCTGCTCCGTCTGAATCCAGATGTAGCGGAGGGTGTCGGGCGAGTTGTTGGTATAGCGCATTGTCAGTTGGCCGTGGAGCGTCTTGGTGGCCGTGTCGAGCGATGCGTTGATGTCATAGTCGGCGCGATTCTGCCAGTAGTGTGCGCCAGGCGCACCGCTGCCGGTGCGATACTCGTTGGCCGTTGGCCACTGGATCGGCGCAAAGAGCGAGGTGTCGCCGACCGGTTGCACCGCCGCCGTGGGCGCTTGCTGCTGGGCCGCCAGAGGGGTCGCAAGGATCGCCGAGAGAAAAAGAAGACGCTTCATGGAACCTGTCCGGAAAGGGATCGACCCCAAGTCGATCACGATGAATCATAGTTCGCGGTGGTCGGACCGGGCCGTGTCTTGCCCGGTTTCTTACGTAGGCGGCTCATTCACCTACTTGGGAGCCGCGTGCATGCCCACGCGCCGACCGATGATCATCTTGAGACCGACCACGTCGGTGTGATGGGTGAGCGCAATGCCCATGGCGAGGTTGAATTCCCAGTCCGGACCAAAATCGTAGTTGATGGCCGGGAACAGCTCCTGCTCGGTCTGGTTGAACGACTGGAGATGGGAGACCGGCCCGTAACTGCCGTAGTACTCGAACGCCACGTTGAGCCGCCGCGTCGCGTCAAAACCGATCGTCGCACCTGGCGAAAACTCGGCACCCGTGCCCGCCGCCTCTCCCTTGAACGAGTACTCGAGGGCCGGATTCACCGCCCAGTAGAACCGACCGAGGTGCTGATCAATGATCGGACGCAATTCATACGTCCAGACGTCGGGTGAGAACTGCGCTTTCTGATAGCCGAACTCCTGCGAGATGCTCAAGCCCACCGGCAGATGCCAGCGGGCCGGCGCGGAGAAGCGCGGCCGGAGATGCGTACCGACCCAGTTGAAGCCGATGCCGGGCTGTGTCGTGGTAAAGTTGTAGTAGCCGAGTTCGAAGATGTCGCTGAAACCGTGCGTGATCTCGAGCGTCTCATGCTCGGCGTGGAATGTCGAGTACTGCCCCGGCCCCAGATCGACGCCGCTCTGCGATGTGAAGTTGCTGTGCAGCTCGAACATCGTGGCCCCCGCGGGAACCAGATCCGCGCCATAGACCTGGATCTCGTAGTTGTCCTGCGCGGACAGACGCGGTGCTGCCAGAACGATCATGGCGATGGCGAGCAGGCCAGACGGACGGATCACGAATACTCCGGAAAGTGAGGTCGCCAAAGCTATCCCGAGCGCAAGATCCGTAACACTGCGAATCCCGGCGGGCGCGAATGGGCGTTATGGTGGCGCCATGTCATTGCCCACCTCCGCTACCTCCCTTCGCCCGACCCACCGGCCGATGCCATGCAGCTTGTCGCGGTAGGCGTCGACCACCATACCGCACCGCTCGCCCTGCGCGAACGGCTCGTGGTCGATGGCGATCGCACCGGCTGGGTGCTGGGACGCCTCCGCGCCGCGGTTCCGGAAGGATTCGTGCTCTCCACCTGTAACCGGGTGGAACTGTATGGCCTGGCTGGTCATGCAGAGTCGGGCGCTCGCCTGCTGTCCGCCCTGCTCGCGGAACTCGGCGACGTTGCCCCCGGCGACCTCGCACCATATCTGACCGTCCGCTCCTCGCATGCCGCCGTCCAGCATCTCTTCGGTGTTGCTTCGGGGATCGAGTCGATGGTCACCGGCGAATCCGAGATTCTCATGCAGTTGAAGGAGGCGCTCGCGCGCGCTGCCGCGGCGGGCTCCCTGGGAGCTGCCACGCACCGCCTCGGCGCTGCCGCCCTGGCGGTCGGGAAGCGCGTCCGTACCCGCACCGGCATCTCGCGCCATGCGCTCTCGGTGGTTTCGGTGGCGCTGGAAGAAATGACGCACCGTCTCGGCCCGCTGGCTGGTCGCACCGTGCTCGTGGTTGGCGGCGGCAACACCGCTCAACTGGCGCTCCGGCATCTGGCAAGCGCGCGCACCGGAGTGACGGGGACGCAGCGCGTCGTGGTGGCGCGCGACGCCGAGCAGTCGGCATCGCTGGCAATCCGGCATGGCGCGACCGCGCTGCCCTGGGACGCGCTCGAAGACGCGCTGGTACGCGCCGATGCGATCGTCACCGCGACCAGTGCACCAGCGCATGTGATCGACCGGCCATTCCTCGAGCGCGTCCAGGCCAGGCGCGGCGGGGCGCCGCTTGTGATTGCGGATCTCGCAACGCCGCGCGATGTGGATCCGGCAGCGGGCGATCTGCCGGGCGTTTCACTCTTCGACATCGATCGCGTCGCGGCCGCGGCCGAAGCCAACCGCGCGCTCCGCGCCGCCGAGACCGCCGCGGCCGAGGCAATCATCGCCGAGCATGTCGACCGGTATTTCTCGTGGTTCACCGCGCGGCAGACCGCGCCGACCACCAGCGCGCTCGTTGCCCACGCGGCGGCCATCCGCGACGCAGAACTTGCGCGGGCACTGGCACAGATGTCATCGCTGTCACCAAGCGACGAACGCGCGGTGCGCGCCCTCGCCGCGCGACTGGTGAGCAAGCTCATCCACGCGCCGATCGCCACATTGGGCCAGCACCCGGAGGCTGGAAATATGGCTGCCGCGCTGCGTGAGCTCTTTCAGCTTGGCGGCGGCACTCCTCCACGCACGGAGCCTGCCTCGCACGATCACACCACGCCCGTCGTTGCCGTCAGGGATGTCGCGTGACCGCACCGGCCACCGTCGAGACGACCGAAACGCCCGATCCGGGGCATGTGGTGCAGTATCTGTTCTTCCGGAGCGATCCGGCGTGGCGCCGCCTGCCGCAGGACGCTCGCGAACGCGGACGCCGTGAGTTCGTCGCGACCATCGCGGCCGCCAATGGCATCACCAGCTATGCGTACAGCACCCTCGGCCTCAAGGCATCGGCTGAATTGCTGCTCTGGCAGAAGGCGCTCGCGCCCGAACCATTGCAGGACTTGCTGAGCGCGCTGCTCCAGACGGGCATGGGCCAGTATCTGGACGTGAGCTACACGCTCTTTGGACTCACGCGTCCGTCGATCTACACGCGCCGGCGCACCGTGCAGGAACAGGCGATCGACGTACCCGACCGGCTCAAGTACCTCGTCGTCTATCCATTCGCCAAGTCCGATTCATGGTATCTGATGAGCCGCGAAGCGCGCCAGGGCATGATGAACGAGCACATCCGCATTGGCCACGAGTTTACCGACGTGCGTCAACTCCTGGTGTACGCCACGGGACTCGACGATCAGGAGTTTGTGGTGGCGTACGAAACCGACGATCTGGCCCGTCATCAGCAGCTGGTGATGGACCTGCGCGCGACGGAAGGCCGCCGGTACACGGTGCGCGACACGCCGATCTTCACCGCCATTCATCGTCCGCTCGACGCAGCCTTGCGCCTGCTCGGCTGAAGACCGCTTCAGGAGACCAGCAACGTGAATGTCCGGGAGAGTCTCTTCCTGCGTGCGGCGCGGCAGGAGCCGACGGAGCGCACACCCGTCTGGTTCATGCGCCAGGCCGGCCGTGTGCTGCCGGAGTATCTGGCCGTCCGCCAGCGCTGGTCGCTGCTGGAGATCTGCCGCCAGCCGGAGCTCTGCGCCGAGGTCACCCTGCAGCCGGTCCGGCGATTCGGGGTCGATGCCGCCGTGATGTTCGCCGACATCATGCTGCCGCTGATGGGCGTGGGTGTCGACCTGCAACTGGTCGACGGCGTGGGGCCGGTCATCGCCGAGCCCATCCGCAACGAAGCGGGTCTGGCGGTGCTGCGGGAGATCGACCCCGCAACGGACGTCCCGTTTGTCCTCGAAACGATCCGTCTGGTCAATCGCGAACTCGACGGCCGCATTCCAGTCATCGGTTTCAGCGGTGCGCCGTTCACGCTTGCGGCGTATCTCGTGGAAGGCCGGCCGTCGCGCGACTTTGTGCATACCAAGCGCATGATGTACGGCGCACCGGCTCTCTGGCACGCGCTGATGGAGCGACTGACCGCCATCATGATTCCGTATCTGCAGGCGCAGGTCGCGGCTGGTGTGGGCGCAGTACAGCTGTTTGACAGCTGGGTTGGCGCGCTTTCCGTGCGCGACTATGTCGCCTTTGTCCAGCCGTATTCGCGCCGCATTCTCGCCGCCCTCGCCGACAGCGGCGTGCCGCGCATCCACTTCGGGACCAATACCGCCGCGCTCCTCGATGAAATGCGCGCCGATGGTGCCGACATCATCGGCGTCGACTGGCGCATCCCGCTCGACGTCGCGTGGGAACAGATCGGGCATGGGCTCGGCATCCAGGGCAATCTCGATCCCGCCGCACTCCTCGGCCCGCCGGCCTATCTCGACGCCGCCGTCCTGGACGTGCTCGATCGCGCCGGCGGCCGGCCGGGGCACATCTTCAACCTGGGTCACGGCCTGATGCCGGAGACGCCGCTGGCAAGCGTCGAGCGCGTCGTGGCCGCGGTGCAAGGCGCGCAACATGCATCGCCCCTGTTCGCTGGCGCGTCGTGAGCAGTTCGACCGGTGTTCTGCTGATGGCGTACGGATCGCCCGACTCCGCGGATCAGACCGCGGAATACTTCACGCACATTCGGGGCGGCAAGACACCATCGGCCGACGCGATCGCGCGGGTGCAGGCGCGCTACACCGCAGTCGGCGGGCGCACGCCGCTGCTCGCGATCAGTCGCGATGTGGCGCGCCGGCTCGAAGCGATTCTCGGCGCCGATGCCACCGGCCGGCCGTATCGCGTCTATCTCGGGATGAAGCACTGGCATCCGTTCATCGCGGATACGGTGCGCACCATGGCCGCCGACGGCGTCGAGCGCGCGATTGCCATCGCGCTGGCACCGCACTATTCCCGCATCAGCATCGGCGGCTATCGTACCGCCGTGGAATCCGCGATCGCCACGCTTCCCGTGCCGTTTCCGGTGCGCATGGTGGAGCGCTGGCACGCCCAACCCGAATTCGTGGAGATGATGGCGCGGCTGGTCGTCGCTGGGCTCGAGCGTTTTCCGGCGGATGCACGCGATGGCGTAACCGTGGTATTCACGGCACACAGCCTGCCTGAACGTATTCGCGAATGGGACGACCCATACGAGCGTGAGCTCGAAGCGAGCGGCCGCGCGGTCGCTGAGCGCCTGGGGATTGGCCACTGGCAGATCGCGTGGCAGAGTGCCGGACATACCGGCGAGCCGTGGATCGGCCCCGACATCCTGCAATGCCTCTCGACGCTGCACACGGCGGGCGTGCGGAATGTGCTGCAGGTGCCGATCGGCTTTGTGGCCGAGCATCTGGAAGTGCTCTGGGACATCGATATCGAGGCGCGTGCCCATGCAGAACTGCTGGGGCTGCGCTTTGCGCGCACCGATCTTCCCAACGCCCGCCCCGCACTCGTCGAAGCGCTCGCGGCCGTGGTGCGCGCGGAAGAGATGGCGGCGACGGCCGCGTGACGACTCGCAGTGCCCCGGTCCGCCTGGGCACGCGCGGCAGTGCCCTCGCGCTGGTGCAGACCGGCATGGTGCGGCACGCCCTCGCGCAGCACCATCCCGGGATCACCGTCGCCATCGAACGCATCTCCACGTATGGCGATCGCGTGCTCGATCGGCCGCTCATGGCACTCGGCGAGCGCGGCGTCTTTGTGGCGGAGATTGAAGCCGCGCTGCGCGAAGGGCGCATCGACCTGGCGGTGCACAGCGCCAAGGACCTCCCGTCCACACTGCCCGACGACATGGAGATCGCGGCCTATCTGCCCCGCGCCGACGTGCGCGACGTGCTGGTGTCCGCGGCCGGCAGCCTCGAACGTCTTCCCGCGGGCGCGCGAATCGGCACGAGCAGTCCGCGCCGGGTCTGCCAATTGCTCGCACTCCGGCCTGACGTAGCGCCCGTCGACATCCGCGGCAACGTCGACACGCGGCTCCGCAAGCTGGCGGCGGGAGAGTTCGACGCGGTCATCCTGGCGCAGGCCGGTCTGGAACGCCTCGGCCTGATGGACTCCAACGGCGCACTCGCCATCGTGCCATTCGCCACCACCGACATGCTGCCCGCACCAGGGCAGGGCGCACTCGCGATCGAGATCCGCGCGGACCGCCCCGACATTATCGCGCTGCTCGCACCGCTCAACGATCGTACCACAGCGACCGCCGTCACGGCGGAGCGCGCGTTCCTTGCGGCCGTGGGCGGCGGCTGCAGTGCCGTCGCCGCGGCGTTGACCGCGATCAGCGGCGAGATGCTGGAACTGTCGGCGATGATCGGCGCGGTCGACGGCCGGCAACGGCGCGGCAGAATCAGCGGAACGAGACGCGACGGGCTCGCGCTCGCGCGCGTTCTCGCCAACCAGTTGCTCGCCGATGGGGGTCGCGAGTTGCTGCGCGATGGTGGAGCGGTCGCGCCATGACCAGCGTCCTTGCCGGTCGACGCATCCTGATCACCCGCACGCGCAGCCAGAGCCGCGAACTGGTGCAGCTCCTGGCCGCGCGTGGCGCGATTCCCGTCGTCTGCCCCGCCATTGCCATCATCCACGCCAGCGACGACGCCCTTGCGCCGGTGCTCGCGGCAACGGCCAGTTACACCGACGTTGTCTTCACCAGTGCCAATGCGGTCGCCGCGATCCTCGCCGATCGGCCGGTCGTGGCGCAGGCGCTGCGTACGCTCCGCGTGGTGGCGATCGGGCCCGCCACCAGCCAGACGCTGCACGCGCACGGCGTCGGCGTGCAGATGACCCCGCCCGCGGCCGACAGCGTATCGCTTGCGGCCGCGCTCGGCGATCTCACCGGCCGCCATGTGCTGCTGCCGCGCTCGGACATCGCCGGCGACGAGCTGCCGGCGGCACTCCGGGCGCAGGGCGCGCGCGTGACCACTGTGACGGCGTATCGTACCGCGACAGCCGATACGCTCTCTGAACTGCCGGCGCTGCTGGATCGCGGTGTGGGCGCCGTCGTCTTCGCGAGTCCGTCCGCGGTGCGCTTCAGCGTGCAGGCCGCGCCAGCAGTGGCATGGCCGCCGATCGTCTGCATTGGCCCCGTCACCGCGGCGGAAGCGCGGCGGCTTGGCTTGTCTGTCGCCGCGATCGCAAGCGAAGCCGATAGCGCCGGCATCGTCACGGCGCTGGAGCACTGTGTGGCGGACGATGTCGCCAGTCATTCTGCAGCGGAGGCAGCGCATGTCCGACCGAGTTGACCCGATCCGTTTGCGACGCCTCCGGCGCACGCCCGCACTCCGTCGCCTCACGCAGGAAACGCGGCTCTCGGCGGCGGACTTCGTTGCGCCGCTTTTTGTGGTCGAAGGGCGCGACATCGAACGGCCGATCGGCCCGATGCCAGGCCACGCCCAGCGTTCGGTCGATCGACTCGACGCCGAGCTTGACGCGACGGGTGCGGCCGGCATTCCCGCCGTGCTGCTCTTTGGCATTCCCGACATCAAGGACGCCACCGGCAGCATGGCGTGGAGCGCGAACGGGCCCGTTCCGCGAGCCATCGCGCACCTCAAGGCGCGGACACCGGGGCTGGCCGTCATCGCCGATGTGTGCCTCTGCGAATACACCGATCACGGGCATTGCGGTGTGCTGCACGGAAGCACGGGTGAAGTGATCAACGACGAGACACTGCCGCTCCTCGGCCAGGCCGCCGTCGCCTATGCCGACGCCGGCGCCGATGTGGTGGCGCCCAGCGCCATGATGGATCATCAGGTGGCGGCGATTCGTGATGCGCTCGACGCCGCGGGTCACGGCGACGTCGCGGTTCTTGCGTACGCCGCCAAGTTCGCGTCGGCCTTCTATGGCCCGTTCCGCGCGGCTGCCGGCTCGACGCCGGCGTTTGGCGACCGGCGCGGCTATCAGATGGCCAACGCCAATGGCCGCGAAGCGCTGCGCGAAGTCGCGCTCGACTTGGCCGAAGGCGCGGACGCCGTGATGGTGAAGCCCGCCGGACCATGTCTCGACATCATCCGCCAGGTGCGCGACCGCACCGATGCACCGCTCGCCGCCTATCAGGTGAGCGGCGAGTTCGCCATGCTCAAGGCGGCGGCGGAACGCGGCTGGCTCGATGAACGGCGGGCAGCGCTCGAGAGCCTGCTCGCCATCAAGCGCGCCGGCGCCGGCATCATCATCACCTACTATGCCCGCGCCGCAGCCGAGTGGCTGGCAGCCGGTGCTACCGGCGAATGAGCGCGTCACGCACGCCGCGGTCCACCGCACTCTTTGCCGCCGCCGAACGCATTCTCCCGGGCGGTGTCAACAGTCCTGTGCGTGCGTTTCGCGGCGTGGGCGGCACGCCGCGCTTCATCGCCCGCGGCGAAGGCCCGTGGCTCTACGACGAAGACGGCCAGCGCTACGTCGACCACGTGCTGTCGTGGGGCGCGCTGATTCTGGGCCACGCCCATCCCGCTGTCACCACCGCACTGACGGCGCAGATTGCCCGGGGCACGTCGTTCGGCGCGCCGACCGCCGCCGAAACCGAGCTCGCTGAGCGGATTGCGGCCGCCATGCCGTCCATCGAGATGATCCGCTTTGTCTCATCGGGCACGGAAGCGGTGATGAGCGCCATGCGGCTTGCCCGCGCGGCCACCGGACGGCTGGCCATCATCAAGTTCAGCGGCTGCTATCATGGCCACGCCGACGCGCTGCTGGTGCAGGCGGGATCGGGTGTCGCGACGCTGGGCCTGCCGGATTCGCCCGGCGTGACACCTGCCGCCACCGGCGACACGCTGGTCGCCACCTTCAACAATCTCGCGTCGGTGGAGGAGTGCGTCTCCGCCCGGCGCAATGATGTGGCCGCCATCCTGGTCGAGCCGATCGCCGGCAACATGGGAATGGTCCTGCCCGCACCCGGATTCCTCGCGGGATTGCGCGCCATTGCCGACCGCACCGGCGCACTGCTGATCTTCGACGAGGTGATGACCGGCTTCCGCGTGGCACCTGGCGGAGCACAAGCGCTTTACGGCGTCACACCCGATCTCACCTGCCTCGGCAAGGTGATTGGCGGCGGCTTGCCGGCCGCGGCGTACGGCGGCCGGCGCGACCTGATGCGGCGTATCGCGCCCGCGGGCACGGTCTATCAAGCCGGAACGCTCTCCGGCAATCCGCTCGCCATGCGGGCCGGCATCGCCACGCTCACCGAGCTGCTGAGCGATCCACGGGTCTTTGCGCAACTGTCCGCGACGAGCGCCATGCTCGCCGACGCGATGCGCGCGGCAGGGCAGGCTGCCAGTGTGCCAGTCCAGGCAGCACACGCGGGCGGGATGTGGGGATTCTTCTTTGCGGCGTCTCCCGTGAGCAGCTACGAAGACGCGCGTACCGCCGACACCGGGCTGTACGCGCGTTTCTTTCATGCGGCACTCGAGCGCGGGGTCTACCTGGCGCCGTCCCAGTTCGAGGCAGCCTTTGTCTCCACCGCCCATGCCCCGGCGATTGCGGCCACGTCCGTGGCTGCGCTCACCGAGGCGGTTGCGATTGCCGCTACGACTGCACCGTCTGCATCAGGTTGAAGATCGGCAGGTACATCGCCACGATCATTCCGCCGACGATCACCCCCAGGAAGAGAATCATGATCGGCTCCATCAGCGACAGGAGCCCGCCCACCGCGACATCGACTTCGTCATCATAGAAGTCGGCGATCTTGCTCAGCATCTCGTCCAGGCCGCCGGTCTGTTCGCCCACCGCGATCATCGAGATCACCATCGGCGGAAAGACGCCCGACTTGTCGAGCGGGGCCGCGATCGTGTCGCCGCCGGCGATCGAAGCGCGCGACGCCATGATTGCATCCTGAATGACGGTGTTGCCCGCGGTCTTGGCCGTAATTTCGAGCCCGTCAAGAATCGACACACCGGACGACACCAGCGTGCCCAGCGTGCGGGTAAAGCGTGAGACGGCCGACTTGCGCAGCACGTCACCCAGCACCGGTGCGGCGAGCAGGATGCCGTCCACGCGCCGCTGGCCCTGCGGTGTCGCGTAGTAGCGCTTGTAGCCAAAGACGCCGAGCGCGCCGACGCCAATGACCGCCCACCAGAAGGAATGCAGGAAGTCCGACATGCCGATCACGATGCGGGTTGGCAGCGGCAGCACCATCTGCACCGACGCGAACATCTCGCGGAATACCGGAATCACGAAGATCAGCAGGATCGCGATGGCACCCATGGCGACGGTGAAGATGACGCCCGGATAGATCATCGCGCTCTTCACCTTGCGGATGAGCTTGTCGTTCTTTTCGAGGAACGTCGCCAGCCGGAGCAGAATCGTGTCGAGAATACCGCCCGCTTCGCCGGCAGCGACCATGTTCACGTAGAGCTGCGAGAACGCCACCGGATGCTTGCCGAGGGCGTCGGCGAGCGTGTTGCCGGCTTCGACGTCCATCACCACGGCGCGGGTGACTTCCTTGAGCTTGGGATTGTCCGTCTGCGCCGTCAGAATGTTGAGCGACTGCACCAGCGGCAGGCCCGAGTTGATCATCGTGGCAAACTGCCGGGTGAAGATCACGATGTCGCGCGTGCCGATGGTGCGGCCCGGCAGCGAGAACTTGATCTCCTTGGGCGCCTCGCGCAGCGACACCAGCAGCAGCCGGTTCTTGCGCAGATGGCCGATGACCTCGTCGCGGGTGGGCGCGTCCAGGCTGCCCTTCTGGATCTGTCCCGTGGAGGCATTCTTGGCTGTGTATTCAAAGACTGGCATCGATCAGCTCCGCTCGCTTGGGGTCGTTCACTGCTACTTGATCGGCTGTTCTTCCATGGGAGTCTCGCCGATCGCCCGCAGAAACTCCGCGGGGCTGGGCGAGACGCGCACGCAGTCTTCCTTGGCCACTTCGCGGCTCATGTAGAGCTGATACAGCGCGTCGTTCATGGTCTGCATGCCGTGCTTCTTGCCCGCCTGCATCAGCGAGTAGATCTGGTGCACCTTGTCGTCGCGAATGACCGCCCGGATTGCCGGCGTGGCCACCATGATCTCCGCCGCCATCACACGCCCGCGTCCGCTCACCCTGGGGAGCAGCGTCTGCGTGATCACGCCTTCGAGCACAAACGCGAGCTGGGCCCGCACCTGCGACTGCTGGTTGCTGGGGAAAACGTCGATGATGCGGTTGATCGCCTCGGGCGCCGAGTTCGTGTGCAGGGTGGCCAGCGCCAGGTGGCCGGTTTCGGCGATCGTCAGCGCCGCCGCGATCGTTTCCAGGTCGCGCATTTCGCCCACGAGGATCACGTCCGGATCCTCGCGCAGCGCGTACTTGAGCGCCGAGGAGAATGAAGGAGTATCGGTCCCGACCTCGCGCTGGTTGACGATGCAGTTCTGGTGACGGTGAATGAACTCGATCGGATCTTCCACCGTGATGATGTGTCCGGTGCGTTCCTTGTTGATCTTGTCGATCATCGCGGCCAGCGTGGTCGACTTGCCCGATCCGGTCGGACCGGTCACCAGCACCAGGCCGCGCGGCCGCTCCGCCAGCTTGGCGGCAATCGGTGGCAGCTTCAGCTCCTCGAACGACTTGACGCTGAACGGAATCATCCGGATGGCCATCGCCACACAGCCGCGCTGCTTGAACACGTTGCCGCGGAAGCGCGCCAGATGCTGAATGCCAAAGGAGAAGTCGAGCTCGTCCTCCTGCTCAAAGCGCTTCTTCTGCGCCTCGGTCAGGACCGAGTACGCCAGCGAGAGCGTGTCCTTCTGGCTGAGAATCTGGTCGACGCTCGCGTCCGCCAGATCACCGTCGACGCGCAGCTTGGGCCGCACCCCGGTGGTCAGGTGGAGATCCGAGGCATCCTTGGCCAGCATCTCCTCCAGCAATGAACGCAGGTTCAGGGTCATTCGCTGGTCTCCTTGACCACTTCCTCGAGAGTCGTGATTCCCCGTTCGAGCTTCTTCATGCCATCCATCCGCAACGTGAGCATTCCCTCGGCCACCGCCTGCTCCCGGAGCTCCACGATGGACGCGCCGGTCAGCACCATCCGGCGCAGCGCCGGCGACATGGCCATCACCTCGTACAGACCGGCCCGCCCGCGATACCCCGTGCCGCCGCACTGGTCGCAGCCGGCGCCCTTGAAGTACGCGATGTTCTTGAGCGGCTCGACATTTTCCGACAAGGCGCGGAGCTCCGGCTCGGTGTGCGTCACCGGTGTCTTGCACGACGAGCAGATCCGTCGCACCAGCCGCTGCGCCACCACCAGATTGACCGCACTGGCCACGTTGAAGGCCTCGATGCCCATATCGATCAGACGAACGATAGTACTGGGGGCGTCGTTGGTGTGCAGGGTGGACAGTACCAGGTGGCCGGTGAGCGCCGCCTTGATGGCAATGCCGCCGGTCTCCAGGTCGCGGACCTCACCAATCATGATGACATTGGGATCCTGCCGCAGGAACGCGCGGAGAGCGGCCGCAAAGGTCAGCCCGATCTCCGGGCGCATCTGGGCCTGGTTGATCCCGGGCAGGTTGTACTCCACCGGGTCTTCCGCCGTCATGATATTGGTTTCAACCGTATTGATACGCTGCAGGGCCGAGTACAGCGTGGTCGTCTTGCCGGAACCCGTTGGACCGGTGACCAGCACCATGCCGTAGGGATTGAGAATCGCCCGCATCAGGTCGGCCTCGGCCTTGACCTCGAAGCCGAACTTGGTCAGATCGAGCGTCAGGTTGCCCTTGTCGAGAATACGCATCACGATCTTCTCGCCAAAGAGCACCGGCAAGGTCGACACGCGGAAGTCGATCACCCGCGTCCCCATCTTGAGCTTGAGCCGGCCGTCCTGCGGCACCCGCCGCTCCGAGATGTTGAGCTGCGACATGATCTTCACGCGGGACGTGAGTGCGGCCTTCATCTTGAGCGGCGGCTTCATCACTTCCTGCAGCACGCCGTCCACGCGGTAGCGGATGCGGATCTCGTGCTCGAACGGCTCGATATGGATGTCGGACGCGCCGCGCTTGACGGCGTCGGTGAGCAGGCCATTGATCAGCTTGACCACGGGAGCGTCGTCGACCGCGGCCTGCATCTGCGCGGCTGCCGCGTCGGTCTCTTCCTCCTCCTTGACCACCTCGACGTCGTCGCCGATCCCCTCCATCTCCTTGAGGATCGATTGCAGCTGCTCGTCACCGGTCTCGTAGTGACGTTCGATCAACGCGCGCAGCGTCTGCTCGCCGGCGAGCACCGGAAAGAGATCGAAGCGGGTGATGAATTTGAGATCCTCGAGCAGCCCATGATCGGCCGGATCGCACACGGCAATGGTCAGGGTGCGCCCCTCACGCTTGAGGGGCAGCACCATCCGGCGCGTCGCGAGGTCGCTGGGAATCAGCCGAAGAATCCGGGGATCGACCTCGAAGCGAGAAAGATCGACGGCCGGCATCCGGTACTGCCGCGCCAGGATCTTGGTGAGTTCGAGCTCGTCCAGGACCCCTTGCCGTACCAGAATGAAACCAAGTCGGTGCGTTGAAGTCCGCTGCTCCTGCGTCGCGGCCGCCAGCTGCGCCGCGGTGATCATCCCCTGGGAAACCAGCAGATCCCCCAACCGGTCGGCGGGCGGTGCGGCGGACCCCGGACGGGGTTGGCCAGAAGTCGGATGGGGTGCAGTCATCGCCCGCCCAAAGTGCAAGGCGGATGCCTTGGCGACGCCACGGCAGCCGACCGATAGAGGTCACTGGATCACCAACCGCCCGGCCATCCGCTTGACCAGGGCCGCCGAGATCCCCGGAACGAGCATGAGGTCCGTGATCTGGCGAAATGGGCCAAGGCTGTCGCGAAACGCGATGATTGCACGCGCCTTGGCGGCGCCAACTCCCGGCAAAGCGCCCAATTCCGCAGCAGAGGCGCGGTTCAGGTCGACCGGTTCACCCGCCGGTGTCTGAGGAGCTTCGGCGGCCATGCCCGAAAACGTGAGGTGGGGCGCCAGCCTGGCAAGAAGCGCAGGGCCGATTCCTCGCACCAGGTGGAGACCGGTGATCCCGCTGAACAGCCCGAGGTTCTCGCGAACCGCCACGATTTTCTTGGCGAGCGATGCTCCCACCCCCGGCAGCCTCTCCAGCTCCTCGACCGGGGCGCGATTGACGTCGATCCGCTCGTCGGGGCCCAGGGGTCGGGAAAGGTGCCGGATGGAATCCTGGTGAGCGGCGGGATTGCCGTCGCGCGCCGGGTCGAGGAGTGCCACCGCCGCCGGTGATGCCGCAGGCGACGCCGCAAAGGCGGTCAGAAGGTGGCCGGTGAGACCGAGGCCAAGGAGGAGGGCCAGGAGCCGCCGTTCGCGGCGCGAGATGGTTGCCATGGGTGCACGTTCACCGTGCGGCCCCCGTGGCGACGGATCATTTTCCCGCGCGCCGGATCACCGCCACTGCGACATCGCCCACGTCCTCGAGACTCTGCGCGGACAGCTTGTCCATCGTGTCGTTCTTCGTGTGCCACGCAGGATAGTTGAAATCGATCAGGTCGACGGCGCGAAAGCCCGCCGCAATGAACGGGGTGTGATCGTCAATATCGGCACCGCCCGCCCGACGCACAAAGACATGTCCCAGTCCCATCTGCTCCGCGGTGCCCCAGATCAGTTCGACCACATCCGGGGCGGCGATCTGCGAGTTCTCTTCGATCGGAATCTGCACATCCTTCTGGCCGATCATGTCAAAGAGCACCGCGAACAGTGGCCGATCGGGCGTCACGGGATGCTGCGCGTACCAGCTGGCGCCGATCAGCACATCGGTCTGGGGATTGAACGAGCCATAGTCCTCGCCGTCGTCGAAGAGAAGATCGACGCCGATCGTGGGGGGGGTCTTCTTGAGCGCGTCGGCCACGCCGAGGAGGACGGCGACGCCCGATGCGCCATCGTTGGCGCCGGGAATCGGTGTGGTCTTGTCCTTGGGATCGTTGTCGCTGCGGGGACGCGTGTCCCAATGCGCGAGATACAGCACCCGCTGGGTGGCTTTCACGTTGAAGCGGGCGATGTAGTTGATCATCTCGATCGAATCGCCGGTGGCGGTCTTGTGCCACCACCGTTGCACCACGACCGTGTCGGCCTTGGCGCGGGTGATCGAGTCGAGCCAGACCGCCATCGCGGCGTGGCCCGGCTTGCCCGGCACTCGCGGGCCGAACGCCACCTGCGTCGCGGCATACGCCAGCGCCTGTTTGCCGTCAAATTCGCGCGCCGGTGCCGGGCTGCTCCCCGCGCCGCACGCCGTCGCAACCGCCGCCAGTGCCACCAGTCGTGCTACGCGCATCACATCCCCACCGAAGAGAGCGGAACCGTGACGTGCAGATCCAGACTGATTGTCTGGGTTTTCTGCTGCAGATTCCGCACGTTGTTCAAAACGTAGCCGACTGCCAGCCCACCGGACATGCCTCGGGACAGGGCACCCAGCACCCCGGCGCGCACCTCGGTGTGCCGCGTGTCGGCAAAGACCACGCAACTCGTGTCGCCGGTGCGCTGAATGCAGGAGAACGACGAGAGGTCGGTGAACTGCAGGTTCGTCTGGAGGTTGCGCCGAAGCTTGGAGATGAACTTGGGCATCCGGACATTCCACGCGATGCTCGCGTTGTAGCTGTCGCTGGTATTGAGAGTGAGGTTGCCGTCCGCGGTCCCGTTGCTCCGGTCGATCGATCCGTTGAACGAGACGCTCACACCATTCTGCAGAGTCACCAGCGCCGTCGGCTTGACCGACAACGTGTGACTCAACACACTCGCGCTCGGATCGTTCGAGAGCGGCGTGATCGACGTCGAGTTCTGCTGCGAGACCGACGAGCTCGCCTGGAAGACGCTCAGCAGCCCGTGCGCAAACGCATGCCGGTAGCTGACGGTCCCATCGGGCCAGTCGACCGACGTGGTGTTGATCGAGAGGAACCCCACGCCGTTGAGCTGATAGTTATCGGCGCGGGTGGAGGAGTAGTTCGCGCCGGCCGAGAGACCGAAGGGAAGATCGATGAAGCTGCTCGCCGTCGTTTCCGCGTCGTTGATGGCACCGATCGCCCGTTGCCCCTGCCGCGTCAGGAACGAGTTGAAACCGCCGAGCCCCAGTTGATAGTCGAAATCGGGATTGAAGGTCACGAGGTCGTACGTCGATTCGAGGGTGAGGCGCCGGTGAAGGTCGAACGGGCGCATTCGCGAGAACACCTTGGCAATGCCGCTGGAATCGCCAAAGATGCGCCGCAGCAGCAGATCGGGCTTGAGCACGATCTCGTAGTCGGTCACCCGCGAGTTGTTGATCGTCATCGGCAGGATATAGGCGCCGGCGGTGTCGCCAAGGAGCTGCACTGGATTGCGCGATGTCAGGCTTCGCGCCAAGACAAAGTTTGTGCTCACCGTCAGACGCGGCAGCAGCCAGCTGGAGATTCGCGGCGTGAATGACACCTGGTTGGTGAGGTCCCGATCGCGCTCGACACCGACATCGGTGCCGAGGAACGCGCTGCGGGAATCGCTGGCGACACGGCCGAGTGTGGTCGAGTCGTTGTAGTGGCGCAGATCGCGAGTGCTCTCCCAGTTGGACGACACGCTCACCAGGCCGATCGGCTGCCAGGTCATCCCGGCTTCATTGTGCCAGAGATACTGGTCGCTCGTGACCGGCTTGAGGATCGTATCGGAGAGCCGCTGCACGGGCACCGCGAAGGACGTGAAGTCTCCTTCCGATTGCGACAGACCGGACACGAAGTGCACCGACGCCGGCCACGGCGTGAAGCGCGCGTCCATCATTGCGTTGCCGGCATCGCTCTGTCGCAACCACTTGGGCAGGGTCTTGAGAAAGCGCCGCATTCCCAGGCTCATGCCGCGTTTGTTGATGGACAGGTTGTAATCGAGATTCACGTTCCACGCTGACGATGTCGCGTCGCTGAGTTCCGTGGTGGTGCTCCCGCCGGTGCCCGACGCGGAGAGTGACAGCGGGTCCGCCAGAATCATCATGGCCAGGGAATGGGTGGAGCGTGCGAGCCGGCGAATCGCGACGGTCCAGGTCGACGCGTCGCCGCGGGGCAGCCGGAGTCCGCCAATGCCGGACGCGGAGAGATCCGTCCCCGCGATCAGGTCGGGCGTGGTCTGCTGCAGGTTGGTCGAAAACGTGAACGGAACGCTCAGCCCCAGCGACTGCGGCAGAAAGCGGTCGAGATGGAAGGACGCGCTTGCATTCATCGCCTGTGTGCCCTGATACGACGGCGTCTGCCCCATGTCGTGGAACTGGCCATCCTGTCCCACGTAGCCAAAGTCGACCTCGCCAACGTCCGCCGCGACCAGGCGCGCCGTCATGGCGCCCGCAAAGCCATTCGCGGTGATCGGATCGGAGACCCGGATGTCGTCCACCCAGAGCTCCGCTGTTGGCACGGGTGCGCCTGTGCCAGGGTAGTAGATGCCTGCGGCAAGCTCCTGCACCGCCGCCAGATTCGGCGGATTGATCTGCGGATCGTGCTCCTGCACGATGTATTGCCCATCGGCGGAACACGCGACCCACGCGGTTGAGTCGGTGCCGGGGCAGGCGGCAGCGCCGGTCGGCTTGTCGGGATGCTGCAGGCGAATACTCTCGAGCTGCGTGCGCAGATCCTGCCACGTCTGCAGGTCGATGACGAACTCGGGATCCCACGCCGTAGTGTGTGCCGGGGCGCGATACATGTAGAAGTTGTTCGCGTCACTGCCGATCTTGATGTAGGCCTCGAGCGGTCCGGTGTCCCAGCCACTGGTCCCGGGGCGGCCGCGCATCCAGACGCGCAGCGTGCGGTACGCCAGCAGATTCTGCGTGCCGGTGATGAGCCGTGTGTACCCCTCGGCGCGCTCGCCCATGCGGAGATCCTGCGCCACGATGCGCAACGACGTCTCGTTGATCTGCTGCGCGAGCTGCCCCTGCGTCGGGGCGACCGCGTTGGCTGCGTCGGTAATCCCGGGCGGTGGCGTGTAGTTGAGTTCCGTGTTCTCCGTGGTCACCGACCCGACCGTCACCGCGCCGTGCGGCTGTTGCACCGCGCCGGACAATCCGGCAATCGGCTGCGCGGTCCGGGCCGTCCACGCCGCGCCCGTCAACTCCATCCGCGCCATCGCAAAGTAGACGACCGAATCCATGGTGCCGGCACCCGCCGGCGCGGCAAAGGTGATCCGGATCTGCTTGACCAGCCGGATATCGGGATCGCCGATCGTATCGTTCGGACTGTGCAGCGCCACGTGATACAGCGTCCACCGCCCGCCGGCAATGTCGTGGCTGCGCACCGTGTCGCGTCCCAGCTCGGTCGGATCGGAAAGATTGATGATGTAGCGAAACACGTCTTCGTTCGGGCCCTGGGCATCGAGCACGTTGTCGCCGTCCAGATCCTCACTGCTCGGCGCGCCGTCCCCCACCGTGCACCGCGCACCAAGATCGCCCCACCGGAACAGCGGGATCTGCGCGCTCAGCTGGCGCTCGCACAGCACCGGACGAATCAGATCCTTGCCATTGGCGCCAAAGACCGTGTCGGGGCGGTCCCCGAGGATGCCGGTGTCGTCGGTCAGCGCACTCCAGGTGCCAAACGTGGACTTCTCGGTATCGAGCCGGTGGAGGCCGACAAACTGCTTGCCGGTCCATACAGTGTCGGTGGGACTCACCACCGAAAAGCTGTCGGGCGCCATGGATACGGCGTCCTCGCTCACCCGGCCCACGTCGACGACCATCCGCATCCCCGTTCGCTCGATCTCACGGTCGGTCGGTTCAAAGACCCAGAACTGCAGATAGTCGTTCTTGCTGAGGTCGGTGCCAGTGCTCGACAGCGCCGTCGTCACGCTGCGCCAGCGAGGATTGCCGGCCACATGCGGCAGGTGCCAGTGCGACACATTGATGGAATCAACCTGACCGCCGGCGGTATCGGCGTGCAGTGTGAAGTACAGCACGGTCTCCGGACTCGTCGGCGCCGTGCTCGAGGTCTGCTTGAGTTGCGGATCGATGTCCGACGGATAAAACGTGACCGGCGTGCCCTGACTGTTGCTGACGAGATTCTGCCAGACGAGCTGCACGGCCTGCGCCGTCCCAAAGCCGTTGCCAAAGCCGATGCTTTCCAGACCGCGCCCCGATTGCGGCGCCGAGCCCGGCACCCAGCCGGTTTCCGTCAACTGCAGCGGGATGCCGCCGCTGCTCTCGAAGTCTTCGAGTACCGCCGCCCCGGTGCGGTTGGGGTCGGGGTGCGACATCGCGATTTCACCGTTGAGAAAGAGCTGCGATGGCGCGGTACTCGGCCGGCGCGCAATCGTGTTGATAAAATGGCTGAGCCCGGGGAGATCGAAATGGAAATCGCTGGTGACACCGGCCAGCAATGAGGCGATCGGCTCATAGCCGATCGGCGGACGGGTAAATGCGGTCGACTGCGACTGGTACAATGCCGCCGCACTGATGGTGCCGGAATGCCCGACCGCGAGTGTCGCGGTCAATCCCGCGATCGACGTCGGCGCGACCGCAAAGAAATTGCGCGACTCGTAGCGCACCGTGACCGTGCCGGAACCGCTTGGAAAGAGCCCGGCCGGGTTGAGGAACGTGATCCGTCCGATGTTATAGTCGATCGTATAGTCGGTGTTGCGTGTCAGCGTCTGACCGTTGATCTGCACCTGCTCGCTGCCCTCGCTGATCTGCACCGCGCCCAGTGAAACACCGCTCGCGTCACCACCACCCTGCGCTTCGTAGTGCAGCTGCAGATGGAACTTGGCCGCCGGCCCCTGTGTCAGCAGCAGATACTCCGGCGTGCGGTAGAGCGAGTCGTTCCGCTCGGTGAGCGCGAGCTTGGTGGAATCCGCGAACGGCTGCACGTCTGGAAAGACCAGGAACGCGTCCTTGATCACCTGCTGCGCTCCTGCGTCGCGGACTCGCGGAAAGACGCGATCATCCACATCGAGAACCGCCTGATCGGCCGGAATCGCCATGCCAAAGAGGGAGAGGTACGTGCCAACACCACTCACGGGCTGCTCCGAGGTACCGCCGAGAATCGCGAGGGTCAGCGACGAGCGTACCAGCGAACTGCTGGCCACGCGGTACACCTGGCGCATCTCGTAGGGGAAGACCGGTGACACCGGCGTGAGGTTGGGGCGGTAGACGAGCCGGAGCGTATCGTTGTTCTTGGGATTGTCGGTGACGGGAAACGTCCCGACGGTGACGCCGGCCTTGGTCTGATAGCTGACCGCGAGATAGTCGTTGGGACTGATCTTGCCGTTGAGCGCGATCCAGAGCCCCGACGGATCCTGGTAGTAGTCGATGCCGCGCTGCAGCAGGCGCCACCGCACAGGACCGACCGCATCGGTGCCGTTGATGCCTACCGCCGTGATGCCATCGTAGTTGGCGCTCGCTCCGCTGCTCGCGTTGGCGGGCACGTAGTGATAGACCCGAAGGTTGGTGATGCTCTGATTGGCTGACACGGCCATGGCCGCCGTGTTGAGCACATCGATCGCCGGGTAGCCGGGCAAGGTCTGCGGACTGATCGTCCAGAAGAACTGCAGGCCCGAAAAATCGAGATCGTTGGCGACGCGATCCTGCGGCTCGGTGACGCTCGCACCGACGCTGAACGTCTTGGTGTTCGCCTGACTTCCCTGCTGTGTCGCCGCGATGCCCTGCAGCGTCAGTGGTCCGAACTGGGCCACGGCACTGATGCCGAAATTGTTGACGGGAATGCTCGCGGCCAGAAAGCGCGACGGCGGCGCGTTGAACTGCACCGAACCGACATTCACCGAGCGCAGCTTCTCGTCTTCCAAGCCCTGGTAGCTCGCACTGATCGTGTTGGCCGTGCCCAGCTCGCGCTTGGTGTCCAGATCGATGTTCAGATGAAACCGCTGCAGCAGGGTCCCGCTGGCCTGCATGACGAGCCGGTTATCAAGACGGGGCGCGCTGAAGCCGCCGACGCACCCGGAGCCCGGTGTCTGCGCGATCACCGGCGTACACGCCAGGTTGCGCTGGCGCGCCGTACTTACGTCGACCGTGAGGGCACCGTCGAGCGAGATATCCGCCGTGTTGGGCGAGAGGCCAAAGAGTCCCCGCTTGCCGGCGAGCAGGGTGTCGGCGGAATGATCGACAAAGAGGCGGCTCAGGAGCCGGTGGCTGGCCGCGTCGAGGCGCGCCCGCGTGGCGGCGCCGGCCAGCCCGGAATCGAGCGCCGGCGCGAGCGTGCCAAAGGGCAGCGGCACAATCAGCCACGGCTCCTGCAGCTGCCGCACCGACGGCAACGCCGGCAGGTCCATGGGAATCCGAAGACGTACGGCCGGCAGGGAGTCGCTCCCCTGAGGCACCGTACGCACCGTATCCTGGGCCCGCGCCGCGGCGGGAAAAAGACTCAGCAGAATGCCAAGAAGAACTGCGAAAATCGCCACGAAAATGGTGACCCGCTGATTAGCTTGAAGGTTGGAGTATCGAAACTTACGCCCCCGACGGCGGGGGCCACAATCCGGGCAACCGCCCTCGGCCCATGCGCCTCATCACCCGGCACATCCTGCGCTCGCTCGCCGCACCCTTCGTGTGGGGGCTCGTGGCACTCACCGGCCTGCTCCTGCTCAATCAGCTCGCCCCGCTGATCGATCAGTTCGGTGGGAAGGGCCTGGATGCCGGCATCATTGTGGAAGCTGTTGTCTTGACGTTGCCAGCCCTGCTGGCGCTAAGTCTGCCCATGGCCGTCCTGGTCAGTACCCTGTACGCGTACAGCCAGCTGGCGGCGGACATGGAAATGGTGGCGATGTATGCGAACGGCATCTCGGTCTGGCGGATGGCCCGCCCCGCGCTCCTCGCCGCGGCGGTGGTGGCCGGCGTCAACTTCACGCTCTTCGATGAAGTGGTGCCCCGGAGCAACGCGCGATTCTCGACACTGCGCAGCGACGTGATCGGCAAGATGCCCACGCTGTCGCTCCGGCCGCAGGTGCTCAACGCGCTGCCGCCGGCCGACCAGTACACGCTGCAGGCCGCCGATATCGATCCGGTCACCGGAGAGATGTCGCACGTCACGATCTACGACCTCACCGACTACGACACGCGCAGCGTGATCGTCGCCGACAGCGGCCGGATGGCGCAGTCGCCCAACGGGACTGATCTCCTGTTGACACTGTTCAGCGGCGTGGCGCTGGAATTCAAGGAATCGGAACCGGGCCGGATTCAGCGCACTCTCTTTCAAACCGACAAGGTGCGGATCCGCAACGTCGAGAACAGCCTGCATCGCACCACCGATATCGGCGGGAATAACAACAGCAACGATCGCGAAATGAGCGGGTGTGAGCTCCTCGACGGCGCCGACGCCGCACGGGTGCGCTCGAGCGCAGGCATCCATCAACAGGAATACTTCACCCACCGGGATCTTCAGGCGTTGAGCGGTCTGCCGCTCAGCGCGGCTCCGGGGATTCAGTCGACCCCGCACCTGACGCCGCATTGCCGGCACTTCCGCGGCGTCGAGCGGTGGTTCGAACGCCTCATCCTGCCCGCTCCGCTGCACGCCGAAGAGCTGCAGCAGCCGGGACAGGTCCCGCCGTCGCAGACGCCGCAGCCGGCACAGGTCCCTCAGGCACCCGCGCCTGCCGGGCCGCAGCCGGTCCAGCAGCAGCCCGGACCGCAACTACCCGTGCAGCAGCCACCGTTCCTGGTGCCGCCCGTGACGGCGATCGGCGTCGCCACGGGAAGCGGCATGCCCACGTCGGCCGCGGAAGCGGAGAACATCGCCCGCAGCGTGTCGGTGGATCGCTCCGAGATGCTCGGTTACGCGGTGGAATACCACAAGAAGTTCGCCATTCCGCTCGCGTCCTTCTGTTTTGTTCTGCTGGGCATCGCACTCGCGCTCAAGTATCCGGGCAGCGGCATCGGCCTGGTGATCGGCGCCAGTCTGGTGATCTTCCTGGGCTTCTACGTGCTCCTCATCGGCGGCGAGAATGTCGCCAAGAAGGGATACGTCTCGCCGTTTGTCGGCATTCAGGCGCCCCTGATTCTGCTCACCGCCATTGGCCTCGTCGCGGTGTATTCCGCCAATCGTGAAATGGGCACCGCGCGCTCGGCCGGTCTCTTCGCGTCACTGGCCCATCTCTTCCGGCGGCTCCGGTGAAGTCCCTCGGCGTGCTCGACCGCTATGTATTGCGACAGTGGATCGCGACGTTCCTGCTGTCGGTGATCGGCGTGCCGGCAATGGCGGTATTGATCGACCTGTCGGAACAGTTTGGCCACATGGTGGATCGCGGCGTGCCGTTGCGCGACATCTTCCTGGGCGAGGCATACCTCTTTCCCGCCAAGATGGCGATGCTCTTTCCCGCGGGCGTGCTCTTTGCCACCGTCTTCACGCTCAACGGGATGGGACGGCGCAACGAGCTCACCGCGGTCAAGGCCGGCGGAATCTCGTTCTATCGGCTCATCGTTCCGATGATGATCCTCGCCCTCGTCGCCGTGCCGGCGAACTTTGGCCTGCAGGAACTCGCCAGCTACACGACGACGCGCCAGCAGGAGTTGCAGGGACTCAAGGCATCGTCCAACGCAACTGAGCGCAGCAACTTTGCCTTTGCTTCGCCGAGCGGCTGGACGTGGGTGGGCAAGGAGATCTATCGCTCGCCAGGCCGCGCGCTGGGCCTGCTGGGCGAAGGTCCCGCGCAACCGGGACATCCGCGCTGGTCGATCATGGCCGACAGCGCGTCCTGGGTGCGTCCCGGCAAGTGGATCATGCACGGCGGCAGCACGTACGCGGTCGTCGACAGCGGCGACGTGGCCACCTTCACCTTCCGGCATCTGGTGCAGCGCACGCTCACGCAGCCGCCGGCGACCATGATGAACGAGGAAAAGAAGCCCGAGGAATTGACGATCGGCGAGATGAAGGCGTATGTCGACCAGCTGCAGCGCAGTGGCACCCGGCTCGGCATGCTCAAGGTCGACTATCCGCTCAAGTATGCGATTCCGGTGGCGTGCATCATCGTCGCACTCTTTGGCGCCCCGCTCGCGGTCACCAATCCGCGGGCCGGTGCCGCGCTGGGCCTCGCGATCGCGCTCGGAACCACGCTGGTCTATCTCACCGGTACGCAGATCATGAAGGCGATCGGCGGCAAGGATATCGTGTCGCCGATCTTTGCCGCGTGGTCGATGAACGTGGTCTTCCTCGCCATCGCCATCGTGCTGCTCTTTCGCGTCAGGACTTGAGACCTGAGATGTGAAACAGCGACGAGACGCCTCGCCGTTCAGGTCTCAGGTCTCATGCCCCAAGTCTCGTGTCAGGTCTCCCTCAAAACGAATACCGCAGCGTGAACTGCGCCTGCCAGAAGTTGCTCGCCACCTGGGCGATCGGGAACCGGTTGTTGTAGTTGGCCAGGTTCGGATCGAAGCGCACGGTGGGGGTGCCATCGGTGTTCATGCCCACCTGGGTAAAGAGCGTGTTGTTCTGGAAGCTGCCGGCGGTGCGGTACTGGCCCCAGCTGCTGTTGAGGAAGTTGAGGAAGTTGAACATGTCCGCCTGCAGCGTCAGCGTGTGGCCATGCACCGAGGGCAACGACTGGCGGACCGATACATCGAGCGTGTTATACCACGGATTGCTGCAACTGCGGCGCGCCATGATCTGCCCGGCGGATGCATTGACACACGGCATCTGCTTGAGGAACGACGCGAGCGAATCCGCCTGCTCCGTTGGTGAGATCGTCCGCGACGCGCCGCCGCCGACCGAGCCGGTGTACGACACGAAGGTGATCTGCGAGACATCCGAAGGCACGTACACCGGGTCGTTGCCCGACACGCCGTCGGCGTTCAGATCGCCCGAGGCCGATCCGGTCTTGCCGTAGACGTAGGTGAACGCCGTACCCGAGAAGCCCTGATAGAAGAACGAGATGTCCGTGGGAAGCTTCTTCCATGGCGCCGTGTACGTGAGCGATGCCACGATATGATTCGGCTGATCGAACGCGGACGGGGCGGTGGTGCTCTTGTCGCTGAGCAGGCCCGCGGTCTCTTCACCGTTACGGAAGTTGGACGACGCGACGCTCGACGTGAAGTCCTGGACCGAGTAGGACCGCTGATGGCTGTAGGCCACCGACGCCTCGAGTGAATTGGTGAAGCGCTTGCGGAGCGACACCGCTACGCCCCACGAATAGTCGGCGCTGCTGTTTTCCAGGTCGTACACACCGCCGCTGTAGAGCGTGCCGTGCTTGAGCGCCGGCGATGACACGCCAGTCGCCGAGATCGTGCCGTACAGCACGCGGCCGTAGGGATCCTTCCCCTGCGGACCGGTCAATTCCAGGTTCTGCATGAACGGCGCATAGATGGCGCGCGTGTAGTTCCCGTCCACCGTGCCCACGACATTCCACGGCAGACGATGATCGCCGCCGAGCGTCATGCGAAGGTTCTGGGCCTGGTGGTAGTCGGGATCGACCGTGTTCACGTTGCCAATCAGGCCGGTATTGAGGCCGGCGCCGTTCGCGCAGGCCGACGGATTGTTCCCCGGACCGACTTCGCCCGGCGTAAACGTTGGCGCCGGCAGTGCCGCACTCGCGCACGTCAACTGGGCAAGGCCCTGCCCCGAATTAGTGAACATGTTCGACAGCCAGACGTACGGCGGAATGCCGGTGAAGAGCCCGACGCCGCCGCGGATCTGTGTCGTCTGATTGCCGTCCACGTCGAGGTTGAAGCCGAGGCGCGGCGAATAGTTCCAGCCGCCAGGCAGGACGTCGGTGTTGCGGCCAAAGTCCGAGAAGACCGAATCGGTGTGTGCCGGATGGTCGAAGAAGTGCGGCGCCTCGGCGCGCAAGCCGTAGGTGAGGTTGAAGCGCGACGTCACGGTCCACTGATCCTGCGCGTAGAACGCGAGGTTGGCCGCGGTGAACTGCGCCAGCGGATTGACGCCGTTGCGGATCACGCCAACGGCATAGCTGTGCGTGTTACCCGCGATCAGCGAATCGATGCCATTGAAGGCCCAGGAGCCAAAGACGTTCTGCTCGAAGGCGTTGGACACCTTGTAGACATCGCTTCGCGTGCCGATGGTCACGAGGTGATTGGTATTGCCGGCAAACGGGAAGGTGTAGTCGTCATGCGCTTCATAGAAATCCTGGTTGAGCGCATTGACATGGCTGTTGGAATCGGCGCCCGCAATCACCGAGTAGGTACCCGCGCCCGCGGCTGACGTCAGCGAATTGATCCGGATCTGCGGCCCGGTGTAGGTCAGCGCCCGGGCAAAGCGCTGGCGGATCCAGCCAATCTGCGCTTCGTTCGTGCCACCGTTGCTCATGTTGGTGAAGAGCTCGGTGGTGAACGAGTTGTCCGTTTCCGCCAGGCGGAACTGATTGGACGTCAGGTCAAAGGTCGACTGCGAGCGGGAGAACGCATCGCTCTTGGAATTGTCGTAGATGTTCCGGAAGACCAGGCGGCTCTTGTCGCTGATCTGGTAGTCGATGCGCGCATCGAAGTTGGCGATCGGATTGCCGTTGTTGACCAGGCCGGCCGATCCCGCGGGAATCCCGTACGCGTTGAGCGCCGTGGTGATGCTGTCGAGCTGGGCCTGATTGATGGGCGAGCCCGGCACGATGCTCGCCGGCTGACCCAGGTACGGCCCCGCCGCCGGCTTGCTCGCCTGATTGAGTTCGCCGGCCACAAAGAAGTGCAGCTTGTCCTTGATGATCGGGCCGCCGATCGAGCCGCCGAACTGCTTGATGCTGAAGGTCGACGCCGAGATGATCGGGGCACCCGACGCGATGTCCTGATTGCGGAAGGTGTAGAACGCGTCGGCCTGAACGGTATTGGTACCGTTCTTGGTGACCGCGTTGACCAGGCCGCCGGTGAATCCGCCCTGCGTCACGTTGTACGGCGCCAGCACCACGTCGTATTCCTTGACCGCTTCGAGTGTGATCCCGCGCCCGCCGGCCTGACCGCCGAGTTCGCCGTCGGTACCAAGGCCGAAGCGATCGTTCTGGTCGGTGCCGTCCACCTGGATCGCGTTGTACCGGTTGTTCTGTCCGGCAATCGAAATGCTGCTCGGCGACGACGGCGAAATCGTGACCTGCGGCGTCAGTCGGACAAAGTCCTGCAATTGCCGGTTGAGTGTGGGCAGCCGGCGGATCGACGAATCCGATACAAAGGTCTGTGCGCCCGTGCGTGTGGGCGCGAATTCCGCCGACGCCGGCGGCGCGGTCGCCACGAGCGCCTGGAGCTGCACCGCTTGATGAGCGAGCATGAAGTCCGCGCGCGCCGTGGTGCTCAGCTGGGTCTTGATGTGCTCGAGCTCTTCCGGGCGATACCCGATCGCGGCCACGGAAACGGTGTAGTCGTCAATCTCGAGCCCGCTGATGACGTAGCGCCCGTTGCTGCGCGTCGTGATCGTGCGCGTCAGACCGGTGGCCGGAGAGAACACCTTGATGGTCGCGCCGTTGAGCGGCGCACCGGTCGAGTCGGTCACGCTGCCGCCAATGGCGCCGGTCGTCATCCCCTGGGCACGCGCGGTCGCAGGCAACAGCAGGCACGCCGCCAACGCGGCGAGCGTGGCGGATGTCAGACGAAAAAATCGCTGCATGTGCACTCCTTGTGATCCAGAAGATTCGATGAGCCAGCGCGACGGGAACGAAGCCCTCGAGGCGCCGAGCGGCAATGTCGCACGCCGCTACATGGGACGCAAGCAATCCGTTCCGGCGAGCGGAGAACCTCTTTGGGGCCTGTCACGATCCGGTCATCAGAACGTCTGAACCTGGCGACATGGAGCCTGCTCAGGCCTCCGGCCGCATCCTCTGCCAAAGCAGCCACAGCCCGTAGGCGGGAATGCCCGCGAGGATAATTCCGAAGGTCACCCCGGTATCATGTGGGTTGGTGACGATGGCGTTGACCACCATCCCCACAGACGCCACCAGAAACAGCGCCGGAGTGACGGGATATCCCCAGGTCCGGTACGGGCGCGGGACATCCGGCTGGCGGCGGCGCAGGATATAGACCCCGGCCACCGCCATCGCATAGAACGGCCATGTGCCGAGGATGAAACGGTCGGCCAGCTGTGCGAAGGAGTTCTGCAGCACGTAGGTCACCGCCAGCGCGGCGGCGAGCCATATCGCGACTGAAGGCGTCTGGAACCGTGGCGACACGCGCGAAATGATCGGGAAGAAGAGTTTGCGGTCGCTCATGGCAAAGAGCACCCGCGGGCCGGTCAGGAGTGAGCCGTTGACCGAGCCAAAGCACGACAGCATCACCACGCCGGCCACCACCGCCGCGCCGGCCCGGCCAAAGGCAGGGATGTGCTCGGCCGCCGTGGCGGCTACCCGCTCGGCGCCGGCAATGCCGCTCACCGGCAGCAGGTACAGATAGGCCGCATTGACCAGCAGATAGATCACGATGATCGACGCGGTCCCGTAGATCAGTGCGATCGGCAGCGACCGCCCCGGATTCTTCACCTCGCCGCCGGCAAAGGAGAGGTTGGACCAGCCATCGTACGTCCAGAGCACCGGCACGAGCGCTGTCAGCATGGCGGATACGGTCACTACCCGGCCGACTTCGGTAAAGTGGCTCGTGCTGCCATTGCCGGACGTGAAGGCAAAGAGCGCCAGCCCGAGCAGCGCGCCGTACTTGAGCACGGTGGTGACATTCATCAGCGCCGACGCGTAGGAAACTCCCACGTAGTTGAGGAACGCGATCACCACGATGATGACTGCGGCGACGTAGCGCTCCTGCATGTCCGTCATCGCCACGAACTGGCCCAGGTACTTTGCGAAGATGCTCGCAATACCGCCCACGGCCGCAGCCCGAAAGACCGTCAGTTCGGCCCAGCCATAGAGAAAGGCGGCAAAGCGGCCCTCGGCCTCGAGGATATAGGCAAAGATTCCCCCCGAGCGGGGATAGGCCGCCGCCAGTTCGGCGATCGTCAGGGCGCCGGTCAGGGTCACCGCACCGCCGATCACCCAGACCAGCAGCATGGGTCCGGCGGCACCAAGGGATCGCGCCACCTCACTCGGGACCCGGAAGATTCCTGAGCCGATGGTGGTCCCGATCAGGACCGCCGCGGCACTCCAGGGCCCGAGATTGCGGGGCAGGCGCTCCTCGAACTGATCGGGCGACGCAGTCATCGAGCTGCCTTGCTTGAGGGGGGTGGCTGGGCCGGGTATTTTGCGGCTCCGAAAAGTGCTATAGACGGGTCGCGGCGCCTAGGGCCGCTGCCGGAAAGTGTATTGCTGCCGACGATGTCAGATGCCGTTCCCGCTACCATAGCCGTCGCCTCGCCGTCCCTCGCGGCCGATCTGGTCACATTGACCAAGCCGCGAATCATCTCGCTGCTCCTGATTACGACCATCGCTCCCATGTTCATCACCCCCGCCGGCCTGCCGAGCTGGGCACTGGTTGGCTGGGTGACGCTGGGTGGCTACCTGATGGCAGGCGGCGCCAACACCATCAACATGTGGTTCGACCGCGATATCGACACCCGGATGACGCGCACCAGAAGCCGGCCGATTCCCGCCGGTCGCATTCCCGCGTCCGCCGCGCTGCTCTTTGGGTTTACGCTCGCGGCCGCGTCGTTCACGATCTTCTGGACAATGGTCAACCCGTTGAGCGCCTGGCTGGCACTCGCGGGCCTCGCGTTCTACGTGCTCGTCTACACCATGTGGCTCAAGCGCCTGTCGCCGCAGAACATTGTGATCGGCGGCGCGGCGGGTGCGTTTCCGCCGCTGGTGGGCTGGGTCGCGATGACGAATCACCTCGATCTGGGCGCGTGGTACCTCTTTGCCATCATCTTCTACTGGACGCCACCGCACTTCTGGGCGCTCGCGCTCAACAAGCAGCGCGATTACGGCGCCGCAGGCGTGCCGATGATGCCGAATGTCCACGGGGTGAAGGAAACCAAGCGGCAAATGCTGCTGTATACCCTGATGCTGGTGCCGCTCACCATCATGCCGGCGATCATCGGCGTGAACGGCTGGGTCTACGGCGTGGCGGCCGTCCTTCTGGGCGCACGCTTTATCCAGCTCTGCTGGCGCATCGCCCATGAAGAAGGCGTGACGCCGACCACGTGGACGCTGTACAAGTATTCGCTTTCCTACCTCGCCATTCTGTTTGTGGCAATGGCGGTCGATCGCTGGGTGCCGTTCTCACACCGTGTGCCGCTGACCCACGCGGCGGTCATCGATCAATCGTCGGTGACCCACTGACCACGCGGCGCGGCATTCCGCCTTCACCACAGCCACTGCTTCGCCTCTGGCCCAGGGTGCGGCCGTACAAGGGCGGCCTGACCATCGCGATCGTGGCACTGCTGCTTGCCTCGATCATCACGCTGGCCTTTCCGCTGGCCGTCGGCTATCTGATCGACGCGCCCGACCGCAAGCATCTCAATCGCATCGGTCTCGGCCTCTTTGGCCTCTTTGTCATTCAAGCCATTCTCAATTACATCCAGACCTACTGGCTCTCGGCCACCGGCGAACGTGCCGTGGCAGGGCTCCGCCAGGAATTGTTCGGCAAGCTGCTGGAAATGCCGCCGGGATTCTTTGCCGACCGCCGCACCGGTGAACTCACGTCCCGCCTCACCATCGACATCGGTCTGCTGCAGGGCATGATGGGACACCAGCTCGCCGAGTTCTCGCGGCAGGGGCTGGCGCTGCTGGGCGGTGTTGCGATGCTCTTCATCATGCAGTGGCGCCTGATGCTCACGGCACTCGCCGTGGCACCGATCGTGATCGGTTCGGGATTCATCTTTGGCCGCCGGCTCAAGCGCATCACCACCGGCGTGCAGGATCGCGTGGCCGATGCCACCGCGGTGGCCGAAGAGGCCTTCTCGCAGATCCGCGTCGTGCAGGGATTTGCGCAGGAACCGCGCGAGCGCGAACGCTATGGCAGCGAGATCGCCCGCGTGGTCACCACCGCTCTCCAACGGGCACGGATCCGGGCATCGTTCTTTGGCGTGATCACACTGACGACGTTCGGCGGCATTACCGCGGTGCTCTGGCAAGGCGGACGGATGGTGCTGGGCGGGCAGATCACCGCCGGCGCGCTCTTCTCCTTCCTGCTCTACACCGTGACGATCGCCGCCTCGATCGCCGCGCTCACGACATTCTTCTCAGCCTACCAGGAAGCGATTGGCGCGGCGGAACGCGTGTTCGACCTGCTCGAAGCGACCGCGGCCATTGCCGATCCCGAGCATCCGGTGCGACTGGCGACACCGCTTCGCGGCGAGGTCGAATTTCGCGATGTCGGCTTCCGCTATCGCAAGGAAGGCGGCGCGGCCATCACACTCGACGACGTGTCGCTGCGCCTCGCACCCGGAGAGGTTGTGGCACTCGTGGGTCCGTCGGGCGCAGGGAAGACCACGATCGCGTCGCTGCTGCCACGCTTCTGGGACGTCGACAGCGGAGCGATTCTGCTCGACGGTGTGGACATCCGCGAACTCGCGCTGCCGGATCTCCGGAGTGCGATCGGTACGGTGCCGCAGGAACCGACGCTTTTCAGCGGCACAGTGGGCGAGAACATCGCCTATGCGCGCGCCGACGCCACGCCGGCCGAAGTCGAGGCTGCGGCCCGGGTGGCCAATGCGCACGAGTTCATCAGTCAGCTGCCGGAGCAATATCAGACGCTGGTGGGCGAACGCGGCATCAAACTCTCCGGTGGCCAGCGGCAGCGGATCGCGATCGCCCGCGCCGTGCTCAAGGACCCCGCCGTGCTGGTACTCGACGAGGCGACCAGCTCACTCGACAACGAAAGCGAGCGCCTGGTCGAAGCAGCGCTCGAACGGCTGCTGGTCGGGCGCACGACGCTGATCATTGCGCACCGGCTGAGCACGGTGCAGCGCGCCGATCGCCTGATCGTGCTGGAGCGGGGACGGATTGTCGAGGAAGGGACTCACGCAGAACTCCTCCGCCGCGGCGGAATCTACGCGCGACTTTTCCAGATGCAGTGGCGCGACGGAACCGACCTGCCGGCCGCACTCGCCGCCATGACGGAAGCCGCGGCACCCTAGCGCGCTCGGTCCGCTCGATCAGGGACTGTTGCTGCCCACCAGCCGCTGCGCCTTCTCCATTGCCGCGTTGGCGCGAGCGGCGTCGCCGAGCGCATAGTACGCTGTCGCGAGGCGACGCTGCATTTCTGCCGATCCGGGTTCAAGGCGATCGGCGGCTTCGAACTCCGACAGCGCGCGCGCCGAGTCACCAAGCTGGACCTCCATTGCTCCCAGATCGAAGTGTGCCTCGGCGAGCCCCGGCTGAAGCCGGATAGTGGCGGCAAAGCGGGCGGCCGCTTCCTGCGCTCGCCCCATCTGTCCGAGCACGCCGCCCATCGTGAATTGCACCTCGGGCACCTCGGAGTCGATCGCAATCGACTTCTGAAAGTCTTCCAGCGCCTCGTCCTGCTTTCCCTGTGTGACCAACGCCTGCGCCAGCGTGTAATAGGCGTGTGCGTATTGCGGGTGGTACTGCAGCGCCACCTGCATTTCTGCCATCCCGCCGGCCGCGTCGCCATGCGCGAGGAGTTCGCCGCCGAGATTCTCGTGCGCCAGCCACGACGCGGGGTTGCGTGCGATCACCGCTCGGTAGAGGGTGGCGGCGTCGGCCCCGTACAGACCACTCTGCCGCCATGTCAGCAGGCCGAGAACCAGCAGCAGTGCGGCGCAGGCAGCTTCAACGGCCTGCTTGCCACCGTGACTCGCGCGACCGTGCAGCCAGGCCAGCGCACCGGCAACAAGAACCACAATTCCGATGCTGGCGAGATACTGGAAGTGGTCGGCGACATAGGAAAATCGGAAGGGATAGACGTTGACGAAGCCGAGCACCGGAAAGAGAGATCCGACAAAGAAAAGGAGTGCGGCCAGCGGTGCACGGGTGTGGGCGCGCCAGAGCCAGAGCGCAACGACCAGGAGCACCAGCGCCACCGGAAACGCCCATTGCCATGCCTGCGCCGGATCGATCTGCCAGCGCGGATAGAAGAAGATCAGGTGGGCTGGCCATGCCAGCGACGCCAGGTAGAACCACACCACCCGACCCGCGAGCAGCGCTCGCGCCATCGCCGACATCTGGTACTCCGGTCCGTGCGCGCCGACCATGGTGTATTCGAGCCACGCAGTGGTCAGGCCGGCAACCAGCGCCAGCGCGAAGAATGGCAACACCGGTCGCACATCCCGGCGCCAGGACAGCTTCCCGCGTTGCCACCAGGCGATCACGAGCAGCGCCGCCGGAAGCGTGGCGATGACCGTCTTTGTGAGCAGGCCGAGGACAAAGAGCGCGATGGCGGCCCGATACCAGCGTCGGTCGTGTTCGTCGTCGAACTCCAGATAGCACCACATGGCGGCGAGATAGAAGAAGGCCGACATGGTGTTCTTGAGTTCGGAAATCCACGCCACCGACTCCACCTCCACCGGATGGAGGAGGAAGATGGCCGCCGCGAGCCATGCGCCGGGCATCTTGAGGCGTCGCAGCACCAGCCACAGGAGCGAGGCGACGCCGGCGTGCAGCACCACGTTGACCAGGTGGTAGCCAAAGGTGCCGTCACCCCAGAGGACGTGCTCGAGCCAGAAGGCGCTGTAGAGGAGCGGGTAGTACTGCTGCGTGGCTCCGGGCTCGAACCAGATGCGGAAGAGGCCGTGCAGCGACTGCAGGTCCGGCGTGGGGATATGAGCGGGATCATCCCAGAGGATGCCGCCATGCAGCGCTGGGAGATAGGCGATCAGCGCTGCGACGACAAGGATCACGACTCCTTGTCGGGGAGTCGGCTCGCGGGTCCAGCGAGTGGCCTCGGCGCGCGATGCTGTGGCGGAGCGGGCTGGCGCCATGGCGGTGATGGCCTCGACAGCGGTAGCGAGAGTGGTCAGGATGGCGCGAGCGAAATGTTGCGCCGGTATCTAACAGCGAACAAGCCCCGCGAGCCGATGCTCGCGGGGCTTGTTCAAGACCACTGCGGCTGGATCAGCCGATCAGGGAACGGTCGTCAACGAATCCCGCGTGACCAACGAGGCAAGCGCCGCGCTCGCCGTGGTGATATCGGGGAAGGTCAGGTGCAGATTGGTCACCGTCGCCGCGCCACCAGTACCGTGGGTCACCGTGGTGGTGAGCGTGGTGCTGTCGGCGGAGATCGTGGTGGCCGAGCTCGTGCCGGTGGTCCATGTGACCGCCGACGTCGGAGTGAAGCGCGTGAACGCCGGGGCGGTGATCGTAATCGTCGTGGCGGCCGTCGCGGTGTGCGCCGAGAGTGCCGTGCCCAGATCGCGCGGCGGCACACGCACCGTGATGGTGCCCGTATCGGCCGTATTAATCGTCGGAACGGCGTGGAAAGTGTATTCTCCAGCCGCGACGCCGACCACGTAGTAGTCCTGCTGGTCCTTGTCGGTCACGTTCTGCAGCGTGTCCTGTCCTTGCAGGAAGACCGGACGGTAATTCCCCACGTAGTGCACCGCGATCCCGTTGGGAGACGGGTTGACGATGTTGAACGATGTGACGACGCCGTTGTTGGCGTCATTCACGAATCGCAACAGCACCTGGTCGGAATCGCCGGCTCGCACCCATGCGACCGTCGGCGCGGCCTGCACGAGATGGAAGTTTCCGTTGTTGACCGCCGCCGACGGGTTATCGAAGCACGCGCCAAGGCCAAACAAGACTGCAAATGCGGCCGTCCCACAAGCCATCTTCTTCATAGCTCTCTCCTCCGGTAGTGTGCGCGGTGCCTGGGCACTCGCTCGGTTCCGCCTGCAAAAATCCTGGGGTAGTACCTACTGGTTGACGAAGTACATCTTGCCCAATCCCAACCATTCACCAATCGTCTGGGCGGCTGCTGTGCCGTCCCCGTTGGGGCCGCCGAGTTGCTCGACCAGACTGCCCGGCATGCCGACCACCGTGGGCTCGTTGGACTGGACCAGCTGCCAGTTGCCACCATTGGTGCGATCGTCGAAAATGAACCAGCGCGACTTGCCGTGCGTGTAGCGCCAGACCAGATACGGGACCGCGCTGTTCATGGTGCTGGGCAGCGAATCGTCCGGCAGACCGAACTTGGTGTAGATGCGGCCACGATCGGTTTTCCAGCCCGGGACGTTACGCTGGGAGAAATTCGCATTCGCATAGTCGACCGCGGCGTAGAATGCGACCCGATCCTCGTTCACCGGGGTGTTCTTGTTCTTGTCGCGCTGCGCCCAGAAGTCGATCAGGAACCGCCGCTTGGACTCCAGCGGGAGTTCGTCCTTCTTGTACACTGCCAGCTGGCGCTTGGGTACGTCGAGCAGCGAGAGCTCGTCGGCCATTGCATCCAGCGAATCTTCCGGTTGCGCCGCGAAGAAGACCGCATCAATCCCGCGCGAGCTGGCGGTGAGCGCCACCGACCGCGCCAGCGCTGCCTTTGGCTCGGCCATCGAGAATACTGCCTCGCGGGCCGTGGTAGTCCCCTTGACGGTCAGCGCTGCCTTGAGCCGGTATTGCCCAGCCGGCAAACCCTCGAGCGGGATCTTGCCCGAGAACACGCCGCCACCGGCGGCAATCGGGCCGTCCTGCTCGGGAACCTGCAGGATCACCGCTCCCGCCATGGTCAGCAATGTCAGCTGGAGCTGGCCAGTTGTGGAATCGGCGGAATAGGCCTCGAGCATGTACGCAATGTCCGGCTTGGTCACATCGATCTGCGGCACCGGTGCTGAAACGAACCGGAAGACCCCGCGGGCGATTTCGCCGGGCTGCGTCGTGGTGTCGGTTGGCGCAACGGCTCGCATGTCGCTGGCCAGAATCAGATCCGACGCCTCCGGCGCGCTTTCAAACGCGTCGACCTTGGCGCTGTCAACGACGGTCCGGCCGGTGGCCGAATCCTTCACGGTCACCTGGAGCGTATAGGTCCCCGGCTTCACCGGGAACTCGACCTGCTCCATGCCGGTGGCACCCTGCGCACGGAGCCCGGCAGCGGCATGCCGCGACCACGTCTCCGACAGCAGTTGGGCGTCATTGTTGCCGAGGACCTTGACGGTCACATCATAGGCAATGAACGCCGCGGTGCCTTCGCCAATGGGCGAGGCCAGCGAATACGGAATATCCACGAGGCTGAGAACGTAGGTGACCTTGGCGGTGGGCGCCCAGAATCGGATCGTCCGGATTTCGAGCCCCGACGTGGGACTCTTCTGTCCAAGCCCCGCACTGGCCAATGACGCGGCCGTGAGAATCGCGGCGATCAGCATCGCGCTCCTCCCAGGCCGTCCATCGAGCCAGTGCGAATCCGGGTGATCTGAGACATCAGCTTACCAACCCACCGTCACGGTATAGAAGTTCACGTTACCCAGGATACCCATGTTTTTCCATGCGTAGTCGAACCCGACCATGAAGCCGCCCTTGGAGGCGAGCGACACCCCGGCACCGTACGCCAGACCCGCGCTGTTGTCCTGGCTCGGCTCCACATAGCTGGCGCCGGCAACGTTGTAGCTGAGGGACGGGTTGAACGAGTACGACCCGCGCAGCGCGACACCGATCGCGGTACCGCCGATGTGGTCGGCGGCGAATTCCGCGCCGCCGCCATAGGCGCCACGGTTGGTGCGCATCTGATTGAATTCGCCGAGGAGCGTCAGGCGTGCGTCCTTGGCTGCCCAGAGATCGTAACCCAGGGCAACGCGGAAGATCGTCGGCAGACCCCAGTCGGACGAGTTCAGCGACACCGGGAACGGCGCCGTGAACAGGCTGTCGCCAGGAACCGAGCCGCCCAGACCATTGGGCGGAGCAGTGCGCGCGATCTTGGTGTTGAGTGCCTGACCGCTGTAGGTCATGTTGGTGCCGAGATTCGACAGCGAGAAGGCAAAGCGCACCGCGCGGCCGCCGAGCTGTGAATGGAAGTGCGTTCCAAAGTCGATCGCCGCGGCATGTCCACTCACGTCGCCGAGCTGGTCGCTCACCTCCTTGAGTGAGATACCGACCGAGAAGCGATCGGAGAAGTTCTTGGCCAGGGTACCGGCCACCGACGTTTCGCTGACGGAGTAGAACGAACCGTCGCCATTCGGATTGTTGACCGTATACACCGGCTGATTATCAAAGCCGAACGTGCTGATCTGGAAGCCGATGGCGCTGGAACCGCCGCCGAACGGAATGGCCAGACCGCCCCAGTTGAGCTTGCTGCCAGCCACGTACTGGAGCTGGGAGCCCTGGATCGCCGGACGCTTGAGCAGCGCCAGCGCACCGGGGTTGGCGTACAGCGCGCCGATGTCCGTGGCGACCGCGGCGTAACCGCCGCCAAGCGCCATGCCTCGGGCGTTGGCGCCGAGCAGCAGGAACTCCGCCGCCGTAGTGCCGTAGCCCGTGTTGTCCGATGCGGACTGGGGCGGCAACTCTGCCTGGGCACTCAATGCCGCGGGAATGGCAACCAACGCGCCAATCATCGCAACCTGTAGAACAGGGGACCGAATCATCTCGTCTCGTCTCCTCCGATCCGGCGGCCGCCTCAGCGACCGACCGGATCCGATGTGGGCTAAAGGTTACTGGGCGTTGGTAGCAAGGTTGACGATGGTCATGCGGCCGGTGCGATGCTGGCCGCTCGCTTCGACGCTATAGAAGTACACGCCGCTCGCGACGAACTGGTTCGACCGGTTGCGCACGTCCCACTCGACCGTACCAGCGTTGCTGGTCGATGTGTTGGTGATCACCCGTACGAGCACGTCGCTCGAGGTGTAGATCCGGATCGTGGCACCGATCGGCACATTCACGAAGTGGATCGACTTGGAAATCGTGCTGGCGTCGAATGGACTCGTCACATAGTACGGATCAGGAACCGTATGCACCTTGGCCAGCGCGGTCTGATCGGTCGCATTCGCGACGTTCGCCACCGCCGAGTAGGTCAGCGCAACAGCGGCGTTGGGCGCATTGAGCTGCCGGACCGGCGGCGGATAGTACACGTACGGCCCGAACTGCATGTCCGTGGCCTTTCCGTTGCCGCCGTAAACGCCGCCCGAGTAGTCGCGCATGGTCCAGACCGTACCGGCGGACGGCACTGCCCCGCCAGTCAACTCGAACATGAAGAAGTGGCCCTTGAGGTAGAGACCAAATCCGGCATTCGCCTCAACCGGAGCGGTCGGAATCGGCGCCGATCCGATGGCCGGAACCACAAAGGAAGTGGCCTGGGAGTTGGTCGGAGCGCCCAGGAAGAAGGCGATCTGGCCGGGCACGGCGGTATTGGTCAATGAATCAGCGGCCTGCGTGCAGCCGGTGCTTGTGTTCGCGAAGCTACGGTAGGGCGAGATGCAGTTGAGATCTTCCGCCGTGAGCACCGTGCCGCGCAGGTCCTCGCTGCCCGGGCCGGCGACCGTCGTCGAATTGAGCACACCCCAGCTGTTGAGCGCGCGCGTGCCGAACGGAACCAGCTGGTCGTGCGTCACGTCGACCACAGAATCGATCTTGCCCGCGCTGCCCCAGTACAGGTTGTAGTCGGCGCTGGTGGTGTACTGCGAACCCAGGTAGTCCTGGTCACGCCAGGTCGTGCTGGTGAGTTCGCCGTAACCGGACGGCATGTAGATCACGGACACACCCGGCAGCGTTCCGCCGACGTTGTAGTTCACCGGCGCCTTTGGCCCGACGTAGGCCGAGTCCGTCCGGAGACCGGCGATCACCAGGCCGCCAGACGTAAGCCCAGTGGCCGTACCGGTTGCAGCGGCGTTGGCCGCAAGACCAGCGCCGACCATGTTCGCCAATGGATTGGGCGTCGACTCATTGCTCCCGGAGAACCAGCGTGGGCCGTTGAAGTAGCAGGTATTGGCCACCGCCGTGGTCGGCGCACCGAGACCGGCATTGGCGCAACCACGCTCCTGAACGCCGGTGATGTACATCCAGGGACGCGACCAGGTCCAGCTTCCCGGCAACGTATAGCCGCTGCCGCCGCCGTACGCTGCCGCGGCCGTGGCGCTCGCGTTGAAGGCAACGAACGCCCCCGACCCGCCGACCGTGCCCGACGTCGCCGTCGCGCTCTGCGTCAACGGCACCGACACATGCGTGACCGTTCCAGCCTGATTGGTCACCGTGAAGTAGTCGATGATGTTGTTGGCGCCGCCGGTCGCGTTGCTCTCGGTCAGCGTGACCGTCGAGTCAAAGCGCATGGTCGCCGTGCCGGTGCCGGAAAGCACCTGCGTGGCAAATGACGTGACAACCAGCGAGAGCGAGTTGCCCGGAAGCGACTTCTTGCTGAATTCGCCCGTGGTCGGATCAAGCGTCGGCGGCGTCGCATCGGTCAGATCGCCATGGCGTCCCTGAACCGTGCTGGTCAGCTTGGCCGTGCTGGAGAAGTTGGACGCTGCCGGACCGACCTGCACCGACTCCGTCACCGGAGCCGACGAAAGCGAACTCGGGCCGGAGAGGAACGAGTTGAAGTCGAACGCGGTGACGGAGTAGTAGTAGGTGATGCCGTCAACCGGGCCGCAGACGCCGCAGGCGCCGGCCTTGTCGGTAAAGATGAAAGGCACGCCGGTATCCGACGGCGCCGGGAAGCCGCTGTTGCCACCGGTGATCGCCGTATCAGCCGAGAGAACGAACGGTGCGCCGGTTGCAAGGAGCGTCCGGCCGCCGGGAATGATCTGAACGATCTGGCCCGAGATCGGATAGGAGACGACCCCGCCCGTTGCCGGGACGGCCAAAGTGAAGTTGGCCGGGCAGTTGGTGGTGCCGGTCAGCCCGAGTTCGGGGGCGCAGTTCGGAAAGTCTGCCTGCTCCACGTAACCGCGGTAGTCGTTGAACACCGTCCCGGCATAGTCGAACTGTGCCAGGAGCTGCAGCTGCGACGGCGAGTCGGTACGGCCGCGGAAGATGCGGTAGCCCTCGACGTCGAACTTGCGGTAGTTCGGATCGTACAGCGCGTTCGGGCCGATCGTGCCGTCCGGATTGGTGCTCGTCGGCGAGCTGGCGATCGCGAAGAACGCGTCACCGGTGGTTTCCGACGCCGACGGCTTCCACAGAATGGTGACCTGCGCTTCGCCGGGGATCAGGAAGAACGTCGGCGGATCAGGAGCGAACGGGAGGAGGAAGTGGTGATTGAAGACGTTCTGCGCCACGTTGGCCTTGTCCAGCAACGAGCCCTTCTGCACCTGGAAATCACCCTGCACCGGCGAATGCTTGCTGCCGTCAAGATTCAACTGGCCGCCGGTGTAGGAGACAAAGCCGGAGAGCGAGTCGACCTTGTTGACGCCCGGATGCCCGCTGGCGTTGTGCGCGAACATCGAATCGGCAAACTCCGTCCACGTGGCGTTTCCCGGATCGATATTGGTGTTGATGTTGGGCGTGAAGCCCGGCAGAGCAACCGGCGCCGCGTAGATGGCAGCCACAACGACCGAGGCCGAAGCGCCCGGCGCCAGGGTCAGCGGCACCGACGACGCGTAGGAACGAATGTCCTGCGGAGCGGCGAGCTGCACATAGCAGATGTGGATGTCCGTGGTCAACTGGCCCGCGGCGAGCGTCTGATTGCACGCGCCGTCCGCCGACGTCGGCACACCGGCAAAGATGCGGAACGTCCGCTGTGATCCGTTCGGATCCGGCAGCGGGTTGGCTCCGGTGACCGGGTTCCGATTGGTCGAGTTGGTGAAGAGCTCGATGTGCGCGGGCTGCAGCCCATCCGGGCCCTGCAGATACTTGAACCCGATGAAACCGACGCCCGGGAAGAACGGGGCGCCGAACACCGCCGGGTCAAAGGTCCAGCCGGTCGTACCCGAGCTGAACTTGGACTCGTACGCATACATCAGCGCGAACGGCAGGTTTACCGAGCTGTAGTCGCTGTTCGCATCGCCGACGTCTTCATCGGAACCCCACACCGCGTACAGCTGCGCCATGGTATAGCCGAGGGTCGGCAGGGCCACTCCCGGCGTGGTCGCAAAGAAGTGCGCGTTGTTGAGCGACTGGAAGTCCGACGCCTTCTGCTGGAGGATCGGCTGCATCGACGGCCGCGCCGCCGAGTAGTCGCTCGCCCGGGTGGACGTGATGTTGTAGAAGGTCATGATGACATACACGATGTCCTGGTTG
>DATAVM010000082.1:0-2604 GCA_036267775.1 Gemmatimonadales bacterium | reverse complement strand
CGAAATACACCCCCGCACCATGCAGCCCGTGGTTTTCCATGCCCGTGCCCACGCAGCAGGTAAAGTCGTCATACGGCCGTTGATATTCCTGCTGCTCGCGATGTCCGACCGGCACCATGTAGCTCATGCGTCCATCCGCAGAGTCCATTGACGAGAGCACGTGATTGAACTGTGCACGCTCGTGGAAGTCCGCGTAGAACGCATCGGGGCGCACGGAGAAGAGCTGCCGGGTGAGCTTGAGCATGTTGTAGACATTGCAGCTCTCGGCCACGCGCCCATCGACGCGGCGCGCCAGATGATCGGGATCGCCAAAGTACTCGTCGAGGCCGTGACCACCGGTCGCGTAGCTGTGATGCTGCACCACGCGATCCCAGAAGAATGCGGACGCCACATAATCCTGGGGATCGCCCGCGGCGAGATAGCGCGCCGCCGAGCCGATCATCTTGGGGATCTGACAATTGCCGTGCTTGCCGGAGAGGTTGTCCTGGTGGCGCTTGAGCGCATCGGTAAACGCGTGGTGCTCAAACTTCTCTGACAGTGCGAGCCAGCGCTTGTCGTTGGTATCGACGTAGAGATCGGCGAGCACTTCGTTCATGCCGCCGTGCTCGGTGAGCAGCATCTTCTGGATCTGCGCGTCATCGAGCGGCGCCAGTGCTGCCTCGGCCCATGTGGCAAAGCGCACCGAGACGTTGAGGGCGGTGCGGTTGTCGGTGCGGCGGTACGCATCGCGCAAGCCGGCGAAGGTCTTGTGCAGCACGTACCACGGCGACCAGAGCCCGTTGAGGTCGAACGCCGCGGCACGAATCTGCCCCTTGGACAGTGCGGCAAAGGCTTCTCGCCCGCCTTCGAGCGCGCTGAGATAGCCATCGCCATTCTTCCGCTGCACCTCATCGAGTCCGGCGACGAGATAATCCGCGCGGGCCTTGAGACGCGCGTCGCCCGTGGCAAGGTACAGCCCGGTTACCGCTGAGAGGTGATGGCCGGCGATATGGCCGGTGAGATTGTGGCCGGGGCCATCCCAGCCGCCGTACGGCTCGGCCTTCCTGGGAAGACCGGCGCGCACGCGATAGAACGCCAGCATCCGGTCGGGATCGAGCGACAGCAGGTACTTGCCCACCATGTCCTGCGCATGCTTGAGCGGCCCGCCAGTGACCCGGACCCGATCGAGTGGCAGGGCATGCGCGATAACCCGCGGCGAGTCGGTGCCAGAGCTCGGTGCGGCATCGACCGCAGGAGCGGCTGCATGGCGGTGCACCGGATTGAGCGAGAGCGCGGACGCGGCGGTCGCGGACAGTTGCAGGAAATCGCGGCGGGAGGTGGACATGCTGGCGGCACGCCTTTCGGTCGATGAAGCGGCTCGTCGCGCGGGGGGAGAGACGACGGCGCCAAACACCACATATCGAGCACCAAGTATATAGCCGGAGCGAGCACCAGGACCTGGCACTTGCGATGTGCATGGCGGCTTGGTGGTTGACGTCCACCCCCTGCGACCGGATGATACAGTCACGCAATGATGTTCCGGAATCATTTTCTCTGTGGAGTACGCCATGCGTATCCGATGCCTTCTCGCTCTGCCGCTGCTGGCCGGAGTTCTGGCGATGCCAGCTCCGGCTCGAGCGCAGGTCAACATCAAGCTGCAATTCGGCGCCCGATTGGGCCCGGAAGTCGGCGTGTTCGCCTACGCCCCCGAGCGCTGGGGTGACTGGCACACCAGCTACCGGAAGTGGACGCCAGTCACGCTCTACGACGTGAACGGACATTACTACCGGACGTCGGTCGCGGGCGCGCGGCCGGTGCTCGTGTATTCGTACCAGGGACAGTACTTCTTCCCGCCACAGGACCACGCCTGGATCGGCTTCGACAAGCGCTACAACTATCAGCACCAGCCAACGCCCACCGACTACGGCCGGGTACGTCCGTACGAGGCGCCGGTGCGAGTCGATCCACGCCTCGGGGCGGAGATCGGTGTCGACGCCTACGCGGCGGATCGTGCCGGCGACTGGCACACGGCGTGGCGGCGCTGGACACCGGTGACCGTCTACGAGGTGAACGGACACTACTATCCCAACTCCGTTGCCGGAGCACGTGCGGTTCAGATCTACCGCTACCAGAACGAGTACTTCATGCCGCCGCACGAACAGGCGTGGGTCGGTTTTGACAAGCGCTTCAACTACCAGCGGAAGCCAACGGAAGCGGACTACGGCCGGGTGCGTCCGCGCCCCTGATCGTTCTGTTTGGCGAAACGCAAAGCCCCGCTCGGCGAAAGCCGGCGGGGCTTTGTGCTGGTGCGGTCCTCGATCAGACCGGCTTGCGGCCTTGAATGATTCGAATGAGCACCACGATGATGGCGAGGACGAGGAGGATGTGGATGAACCCGCCGAGGGCGTAGCCGGTCACCAGGCCGAGCGCCCAGAGAACGATGAGGATGATGGCGATCGTTTCGAGCATGGCGGCAATCCTTCCTGGAAGAGGATGATGTCCTGAAGCTACCCCGCCGCTGGCGGCGCGTGGGATTTGGGCGCAGATTTGGGCACCCCCAATGACGTCTACCAGCCGGTTGCCTGCACGGCAAACGCTCGCAGGAGGACTGCCGATCACGGCGCT
>DATAVM010000081.1:0-22204 GCA_036267775.1 Gemmatimonadales bacterium | reverse complement strand
GGCGACTCGATCCTCCGCCGTTGATATCTCCGAGATCGCTGAGCCGCCCGTTTGCAAAGTCCGCCAACCAAGTCCCACCTCGCTGATTATTGGGAACGAGGACGGTCCCATCCCGAAGCTCTCGTACACTCTGAACGATGCTCAGTGAATCCGCGATTCGTCCATTCGCTGCGGCTAGGCCGGCTGGTCCGGCGGCCCGGCCCTGCCCGGAGGCCGGGGCGCCGACGAACGAGACACCCAACCCGACCACACAGACTTTAGTACAGCACCGTGCAAGAAACGCCAAGGCGTCAGTCGCGAAACGGCCGGATGTCTCATTACCGCCCACTTGGCTTTGCCGGTGGCCCATACTTCAGCTCCTTGTCAACGATCTCGCCTAGGGAGTCATAAGGGAAGCGCCTGTACGCCATCCGTCAACCAGTACCGTTGGAGTGGCGTGAAGCTTCAGTGCGTCCCCGACCTTGAGCGCGGAGTCCACTTTGAGAGCGGTCTTGGTCTCCCTTAAACACCGGCTGAACCTTGCGGTGTCGCGAATCCCGGCGGCCAGCGCGTACATAGACCAACTCTTTAGCCCGAGCGAGTCCTGATCGGCATAGATGACGTCGTGAAACTGCTCCCAGCGACCTTCCTGCGACGCACACTCGGCCGCCAAAGAGAACAGCCGGCCAACCAAGGCGCCTGCATTAATCCTACGTCGACTTTACGATCCCGCTAGCCGGTTTCGGTCTGCACCACGGCGAGCGCGCGGATCACGCGTCACATCGCCCGCCCAAGAATCGCTTCCAGTTTCGTTTTCTGCGCAGGCAGCAACAGACCGAGCGCCTGGCGCCAGGCGTCGCTGCGAATCGGCTGAACGGCGGCAAACCATCGCGCCATGTCGGCGCTCATGTCGCGATCGGTCACACTTGCGCCGCGCTGTCTCACCACAACGACGAGCGGCGCAACCAGCGAATCCAGCGCATGTCGGAACACCGAATCGATCGCCGCTATCCGCGCGGCCTGCTCATCGGTCAGCGCCAACGAGTCGCGATGCACGAGCAGGGTGTCGACAAAATCCGGAATGTGCCGCTCCAGTGCGGCGCGATCATCGGCCGCGCTCCGCGCCGGCTTGTGCTCCGGGGCGAGGCCAATGCTATGCAGGTACGGCGTCGCCGAAGGACGACTCAGTTGGTACTCGACGCCGACCTGAAGCTCGAACGGCGGAAAGTGGCTCGTACCTGCACCGATATTCAGCGGTTGACCGAACACCGGATTGACCTTGTAGACAAACTCCTGGGCAACGGGATCAAAACCCGTCACAAAGAGCAGGCGATTGTCTGGTTCCGGATTGCCTTGTGCGAGCGCGCTTGAGACGCCAGCAAGACGCATCAACGCTGCGCCGGCATTAAGGAAGCGTGCGCTGAGATGGAGGCGGTTGCCGAGCAGGGCGTGGGTCGGCTCTGCAAGATCGAACGTGAGATCGAGACGCATCTGCCACGGCCCGCGGCAACTTTCCGGCGCCGCAATTCGGCCGAGCTGGCCTTGAAGACACTGGCGGGCCGACGCCGGGGCCGCCGCCAGCAGCGCGCCGATGCCGCGTCCAAGCGCGGTGTCGGCTACAACCGCTGGATCCACGACGAACGCTCGATCATTGCCAAGCCCGTCACCATTGACGTCACCAACCACCACCGGCGTATACGCTGCTCCCGACATCACATTAAGTCGAACGCCAAGTGTCGCAGGACCCCAGTGCAGCGAGGCTGGAGTGATTACGAGTTGATGGACCGGCTGCGCCCCGCGAGCCGACTCAACGGTTGACGGGTCGCCGGCGGTCGACGCAGCGAACCCGCGCTGCTCGTATCGTTGGAGATTCCCGGAGTACTCCAGCTTGAACGATGGCAGGTGCCAACGCGGCGGGACGTAGAGCGTCACATCCAGCTGCGCAGCATCTGACGTGAGATCGGACGCGAGATCCGTGACGCTCCCATAGACCGGGTTGATCCGGCTCGCACCCGCACCGATTGCCCCGGTTGCCGCCACAATGTTTGCCGGGTCCGCATACACCGGGCGGTTTCCTTCTTCCCGCAACATGAAACGGGATGTCGGACTAAAGTTGAGATCAACACGATCAGGGTAATTGACGCCGTGCTTGAGGACCACGGCCGCGGTCGCAGCCCAATCTCCCCAGTACAGTCCGGTAAGACCGACGTTTGCTTTCCAATCGACTGGCGGGCGAAAGCCCGGTGCCATCACTGCCACAACCGCCTGGTTGGCCGCGAACGCCGAAGGAGTGGTGCCGTTGCGACAAGTGTCAAACACCGCAGCAGCCGGATCCGACCACTGCGGCACTGGCGTCGCGTCACCCACGCAGTCCAGCACTCGCGTGGAACTCGCCAAGCCCGTCTGTCCGCCCAGCGCAGTAACCCGCGCGGGATTAATCACACCGCGGTACGCGCCGATGTCGCCGATCAACGTGACGCCGCCGCCGATATTGGCGCGGGGCATGCCGGGCACGAGCCCGGGGTCCGTGAAATCCTGAATCATCGTTCTGCCCGTCCGCGAATCGCGGATCACGCGGCTGCCGCGAGACTTGACCAGCCATGCAAAGCCGACACGCGGCGAGAACGCGAGATCGGATGGCAGGTGATTGGTACGTCGATGAAACTCCGAGTCGATCGTGGGATTGTATGCGGCCGCGTCGCCAAAGCGCTCAACATCGAGCCGCAAGCCGCCCTGGAACGAGATAGCATTCGACGCGCGCCAGATCGTCCCGAGCCACAGGGCACCCGTCATTGCGCTTCCGGACCGCGGCGCGGTTGCGGTGGTCCGCAGGTAACTCGCTGGTTGATTCGTGCCGACGTTGGCAATGGACAAGTAGCTGAACGCACCGAGGGTGTCGAACGCAGTGGCCGACCGCGTCTGGTCGAGATCGAGCTCCTGCCCGAAGAACCATTGTCGGTCGCCGCCGCCAAGCCACGAGATCTGATTCCGGACGTCCGCTTGGGTCGCAGCAGTCCGGGTGAAATTTGACGATCCGCCAAACCGCAGGACCGTCAGGCCTTCCTCCTGGCCCGCCAACGTCGTTCCCACCAGCACATCGGCGCTCGGCAACGCCAGAGAGGGCAATGAGTGGCCGCCCGTCGCGCTCAACACGCCGGTCAATTCGTCGACAGCGCCCAAGACGAGCGTGGACCCGCGCGCCATGAATCGTCCCTGCTCCGCCGTGCCGCGGCTCGTCACCGACGGATAGGTGAGTGGCCCAATACCACTCTGGGCAGCAGTCGCTGAGCCACTCGCGGTAAATATCCACGACGTGGATGGCCGAGGATTCCAGTCGACCGTCAGGAACGCTGCCGCTTGCTGCCGCTGCTGTGTCGAGGAATTGATACCCGTGGGAACGCCCAGCGACGCAAGCGCCGTCATCAGCGCCGAGAGCGTGTCCGTCGCCACGCCAAGTTGAGTGAGTGAGTTGCCCCGAGGCGATGTGAGCGATGCGACGGCCGCGACTCGATCGGTCGCGGAAAACGACAGCCGATAGTGGGCGACGCCGGTGCGGAGAGCGCCGGAAATGAACCCGCTGAGCGTACCAGCGCTCGGCGGCGCCGTCGGTGACGCAGCATCACCCCACGCCAGCGCTGGATCACGCAAGGTTCCCCGGATGGTCGACTCAAAGAGATCACCGCCCCGGCAACTGGTGATCGACGTCTGTCCACCGGCAAACTGCCCGCGCGACGGATCGGACGTCGTGGTCGCCACCCGGATGCCGCACGCCGCGTCGGGCGGCAGTAAGGCGCCGTCGAATCGCATGCCATCGAGGAGCGTGCTGTTCTGATCGGCAGGCGCGCCAAGAACGGAATAGTTGCTGTCACCGATGGCAAAGATGCCTGGCGTCAACTGGATGAGTGCGATGAGATCCGCGGGGTCGTCAACAAATGCTTCTGCGGACAACAGATCCTGGTCGACGCCGCCAATTGACGACCGTTCAGTGCCACCACGGCTCCCGCGCCCTGGATCGCGCACGACGAGCGGAGCCAGTGCGAATGGTGCTGCAGCAAGGATCAGGTCGACGGTGATGATGTTGGTCAGGCCGGAACGGCTCGCGCGCGTCAACGCCGGACTGTAGCCAACGCGGGTCGCCACCACCGTGTAGTTGCTCTCGCGATCCAGAAAAAGAATGCTGTAATGCCCACCGCGATCAGTCTGTGCGTGGCGTACGGTGTGGGTCAGGCCGCCGGTGACGGTGATGAGCACGCCTTGGATCGGCGCCCGTTGCGGGTCGACGACCTGGCCGCGCACAATCTCGGCGTCCCCCTGCGCTTGTGCGGCGCAAGGGGCGATAAACAGGAGCGATGCCGCAGCGACGATGGCGCGGCGGATGACGGTCACCGGGGCAATGTCACAACGTACCGGATCAAGTGCGGTTGTGGCGTGCCATCTCCCTCGGTGGCCCAGAGCGCACCGCGGTCAGCGGCGCGCAGCCGGACTCCAGGAGGGAGGAGCACGGCACCGCGAAGCTTGCCAATAGCGTCCAGCAACAGCCAGCGAGTGCCTGCGGCGGTGGTACGCTCGCCAATCCAGACGGAGCTGTCGCGCGTAGCGATGATTGCCTGAAGGGGAGCGTAGATCGTCGGATGGAAAGCGCCGGCGGACCCGGAAGCTTTGCCGGGGACTGCGTAGCGCCGCATCAGGCTGTCCGCGTCACGCGAAGTGACGGCAGTGAGTTGCATCGGATATCGGTGAGTGTAGAGCACCCGGCCATTGCCATCGCGCACGGTCACGATCATCGCGCCCGAGTCGGCACCGGCAGTTGGGGCATACGCGTCGGCAACGACGCCGCCATCAGCCGACACGGAGGATAGCAGCCGCGGGCAAAACAGTGTCGGCACGCCGGGAGAGCAGAATGTCGGATCGAGCCACTCGATCAACTGTCGATAGCGACCCGCGGCATCCGCGCGCAGAAGAATGCCGGGCCCTCCGCCGCTTGGGCGGTGCCAGTCCGCAGGCACGACCGAGCCTGCTCCGATCAGCGTGTTGTACAAGCCGCTTCCGTTCGGATAAAGCGCGACCAGCGCTCCAGGACGTAACGCCAGAGGAAATGGCTCGACGTCCCCCGACGGTCCGTGGATGGCGGCCGTGACGGCGGGGACCACGCGCGCCACGCCAAAACCCGCCGGACTGAACAACGTGATCCGTTTGAGCTCATTGTCGGCGGCCCACAGCGTATCGCCCACCCAGCCCAAGGCACCGAGCCCAGTGAACTGCCCTTTACCGCTGCCCGCCCCGCCAATCTTCTGCACGATCTTGCCGTTGGGTCCGATAACAGCGATTTGCTCGTCGTGAGGAACTGCCACGACCACGCCGCCGTCGCGTGCAGCGACGATCACACCAACTCGGGGAATGCCGCTCCCTGCGAGATCGACGTCGGCAACGCGTGTGATTGGCAACACTGGCGGGAGCTGCACTGGCGCCTGGACGGACACCGCTGTCGCGGCTGTTGGTGACGACATCGCCGGGACCGCGGAGCAGACCGTACTGGCGAGGAGAACGATGAGCAACGACCCTCCCGGGGGAAGGGGATTGTGCTGTCGCAAAGAGAGGCGGCCCGCAAAGGCCGCCTCATCAATGCTACACCAAGTCTTCAAGCTCGCTAGACCATCTAGGTCTCAAGCCTGCTACCCCGCCGCCCCATGACACTTCTTGTACTTCTTCCCCGAGCCGCACGGACACGGATCATTCCGCCCAATCGGCTTGCCGTCCGCAGACACCGGCTGTGCCGCCCTTGGCCCCGTGGAGCCAAGCTGCGTCGAGATCCGCGGCGGCGCCGCACCCACTGTGCGCGTGGCCGGTGCACTGAACAGCTCATCGGCACCGGGTTCCGGCGGTGCCGACAGTGTCGCTGTTTGCGCACGCGGTGGCGGCGGAACCGGCGCCTGTGCGGTCACCTGAATCTTGAGATACTTCTCCGCAAAGGTGCTCTGAATGTCGCGCAGCAGGTCTTCGAACATACCGAAGGCCTCCTTCTTGTACTCCACCAGCGGATCGAGCTGCCCGTAGGCACGATACTGGATGGCGTTGCGCAACTGATCGAGATCGTAGAGATGATCCTTCCACTTCTCGTCGAGCACCGTCAGCATCACCTGCGCCAGCACCTGAATGTCGACATCCGGCACGTTGATCTTGCTGCCAAAGTCGCGCAGATATTCAATCTTGCGGCGGAAGGTGGCCTCCCCCTCCGCTCGCGCCGCGTCCACCAGCGTCTCCAGACTGGGTGTCGCCTTGGCGTCGAGAATGGCGTCGGCCGCGACGAGGTATTGCATCAGCAACGACTCGCGAAGTCCCGCGCGGTCGTATTCCTCCGCATGGTTGGTGCCCGCCAGATAGTTCCGCACCGCGCGGTCCAGCGCGGCCCGGATCATCTTGAGCGCCTCGGCCTTGAGCTCCTCGCCACGCTCCAGCGCAAAGAGGCGTGTCGAGTAGATCACCTCGCGCTGCTGATTCATCACGTCATCGTATTCGAGCAGGCGCTTGCGGGACTGGAAGTTCTGCAGCTCCACCCGCTTCTGTGCCGACTCGATCGCCATCGTGATCATCTTGCCGGTGATCACTTCGCCCTCTTCGGCGCCGCCCTTGTCCATCATCCGGGCAATGCGATCGGAGCCAAAGAGCCGCATCAGGTCGTCTTCGAGCGACAGGAAGAAGAGTGACACGCCCGGATCGCCTTGGCGTCCCGAGCGTCCACGCAACTGCCGGTCGATGCGGCGCGACTCGTGCCGCTCGGTCCCGATGATGTGCAGTCCCGCTTCGTCATTCTTGAGATCGAGATCGGCGCCGAGTTTGATGTCGGTGCCGCGGCCCGCCATGTTGGTCGCGATCGTGATGCCGCCGCGCTGCCCCGCCTTGGCGACAATCTCCGCTTCGCGCTGATGATACTTGGCGTTGAGCACTTCATGCGTCAGGCCGCGCCGCTTGAGCTGACGCGACAACGTCTCCGACACGTCCACACTGGTGGTCCCGATCAGCACGGGATGGCCAGTGGCATGAATCCGCTCGACTTCTTCCGCCACCGCGTTGTACTTCTCGCGCCGCGTCTTGTAGATGCGATCGACGTGATCCGTGCGGCGGATTGGCCGGTTGGTGGGAATCACCGCCACTTCCAGCCCGTAGATCGAATAGAACTCCGTCTCTTCCGTCTCGGCCGTGCCGGTCATGCCCGACAGCTTCTCGTACATGCGGAAGTAGTTCTGAATGGTCACGGTCGCGAGCGTCTGCGTCTCACCCTTGACGGTCACGCCTTCCTTGGCCTCGACCGCCTGGTGCAGCCCATCCGACCAGCGCCGCCCGTGCATGATGCGCCCGGTGAACTCATCCACAATGAGCACCTGGCCTTCCTGCACGATGTAGTCGACCTCGCGCTCGTAGAGTGCGTGCGCCTGCAGCAGCTTGTGGATGATGTGCAGCTGCTCGCTCTTGGCCGCGTATTCCGCCTCGATGATCCGGCGCTGTTCCGCCTTCTCTTCGATGGTGAGATCGGGATCGTGCTCGAGCTCGTGTATCGACTGCGAAATGTCGGGTACAATGAAGAGCTCGGGATCGTTGGGCGAGAGCGCTGCCGATCCGCGATCGGTGAGATGGACTGAATGGCCCTTCTCGTCGAGCACAAAGAAGAGCGACTCTTCGATCTCGCGGAGCTGCTGCTGCTTGATCGGCAGCTTGCGATCGGCGATGTAGTCGAGCTCGGTGCGCTGCACGAGCTGCTTGACGCCGGTTTCGTTGAGGAGCTTGAGCAGCTTCTTGTTCTTGGGGCTGCCGAGCTGTGCCTGATAGAGCTTGACGCCGGCCTCGGCCCTGGTCTTGTCGTCGGCCAGCAACCGCTCGCCCTCCGCGACAAGGCCGCTCACCACTTCGCTCTGGCGGCGAGCCATGTCGCCGACCTTGGGATTGTAGCCGCGATAGTGCACGCTGTCTTCGTCGCCCACCGGGCCCGAGATGATCAGCGGTGTGCGCGCTTCGTCGATCAGAATCGAGTCGACTTCGTCGATGATCGCGTAGACGTACTCACGCTGCACCCGCTGCTCGATGGTGAAGACCATGTTGTCGCGGAGATAGTCGAAGCCGAACTCGTTGTTGGTACCGTACGTGATGTCGGCGGCGTAGGCGGCGCGCCGCTGCGGCGATGACGGCTCGGTTTCGTCCAGACACGCGACCGTGAGGCCGAGATAATTGAAGAGATGCGCCATCCACTGCGAATCGCGGCGGGCGAGGTAATTGTTGACGGTGACGAGGTGCGCGCCGCGGCCAGGAAGCGCATTGAGATACAACGGCAACGTGGCGACGAGCGTCTTGCCTTCACCGGTCGCCATTTCCGAAATGCGGCCCCGGTGGAGATTGATGCCGCCGATCAACTGCACGTCGTATGGCACCATGTTCCATTCGATCGGCTGGCCAGTCACCTGCACCGTGGTGCCGACCAGGCGGCGGCATGCCTCGCGGACGGTGGCAAAGGCCTCCGGCAGCAGGTCGTCGAGCGTGTTGACGATTTCCTGCTTCCACTTGTGCTCGGCCTGCTGCAGCTCCTGCTCGAGCGCTTCGCGCTCCGTGGGATCGGCACAATCATGCTTGGCCTGCCGCAGCCGCTGCGCCTCGGCGTGCAATGCATCGGTCCGCTCGGCCAGCATCGCGCGAAAGCGGGCCGTCTGGCCACGCAACGCGGCCTCGTCCATGCCGGCGAGGGCCTTTTCGTGCTGATGCACCTGGGCCAGCACCGGCCGGATGCGCTTGACGTCGCGCTCCTGCCGGGATCCGATGACGGCCTCAACGACCTTCTTGATCATCCTGCCTCACTGTAGGTAGATCCGCGCCGCCACAATGTAGTCGGCCACGCGAGGGGGTACCCATCCTGCCAGCGGCTGTCCGGCCCGCACCCGGGCGCGGATCGTGCTCGACGAGATCTCCAGCGCCGGCACATCGACCGTGGCGTCGAATCCTGGCGGCACCACTTCGGCGCCGCGCCGGAAAACCGCCACCCGCGCAAGAGACCGGATGACTGCGGGGTCGCGCCATGCGCCAAATCCCATTGCGGTGTCGGCGCCCAGCAACAGCACAAGCTCCGCGCCTGGATCGGCCGCAGCCAGCTCGCGCAGGGTATCGACAGTATACGATGGACCGGGGCGGTTGAGTTCCCGCCGGTCCACCGAAAAGCCCGGCACATCCGCGATGGCGAGCTCCGCCATTCCGGCCCGCATCTCGGCCGTAGCCGCGTGTCCCTGATGTTTGAGCGGTTGCGCCGCAGCCACCACAAAGGCCACGCGATCGAGCGCCAGCTGCTCACGCGCCAGCCCGGCAACGATCAGATGCGCGTTATGAATCGGGTCAAAGGAGCCGCCGAATACTCCCAGGCGCACGTCACGGTCCCTTGGGCTTTGCCGGCGCGGGCGTGGTCGCGGCGGCTGGTGCCGCCTTGCACCGGGTGGCCAATTGCGGCGTCGACGGGTACTGCTTGCGCAGATAGTCGCACATGTCTCGGACATCTTCGAGATAGCCGAGCTTGGTGTAGGCCTGGATCAGGCCGAGCACCGCATCGGGCACGACCTTGGCCTGAGGCCAGGTGGCAGCAATGTCCTTGAAGTAGAGAACGGCGGAATCGTATGCTTTCCACTTGAGATACATCACGCCGTTCTTGTACTGCTTCTCGGCGAACCAGTTGTTGAGATCCGCCACGCGCTTGGTGGCATCCGCGGCCGCCGGCGTGCCCGGATAGCGATTGAGCAATTCGGTGTACGTCGCCTGCGCGTTATAGCCGTAGGTCGGGTCGAGTTCCGGACGCCGCCAGAGCTTGAAGTACGCATCGCCCGCATGCAGGAGTGCGACGGCCGAAAGCGAATCGCTCGGATAGTCATCCGACAGACGACGATACTCGCGCACCGCTTCGAGCTCGTCGTTGCTGTGCATGTAGATGTCGCCGAGGTAGAGGCGGCCGAGGAGGGTGCGATGATCGCCGAGGGGGAGCTCGAGCTCGGCACGATCGAACGCAACGCCCGCCTTCTCCCACTTCTGGTGCGCGTAGAGATCGAGCGCCGCATTCCAGAGCGAATCGATCGCCTTGGGACTCGCCGTGAGCGGGCTCGGCAGCAGCGCCGCGTGGTGAACGTGGCAGCCGGCCAGACAGGTCATCGCTGCAAAGACGAGCGGGGTGATCACACGACGCATCAGAAACTTCCCACTCGCAAAGAGGTGGTGTCAGGATAGGCCGCCGGTGCTTCCGGCGGCGTCAGACGTTGCAGCGCGATCTGGGTCAGCGAATCAGCCGGCTGCCGGCTGGCCACCGATTGCCACGCCGCGCTGGCCGCGGCCAGGTCGCCCTGCCCGCGACGGGCGTCCCCCAGGCCGATCATCGCGCGCCGGCCGACGGCGTCGTCGGAGTTTTCCCGGATCGCCCGGTCGAACCATAACTCTGCCTCGCCCGCCTTGGCCGTGCCGAGGGCCGCCAGGCCGAGGGTGAGGTCACACCAGGCGAGATTGGCGGCGGCGCTGTCGCGCGTGCCGCCAAACGCACCCCGCCGCAGCACGCCTTCCAGCACCGGGGCCGCAGCATCGCACGCTCCGCGACTCCGGTCGGCCTGGCCAATTGCTGCCAGCACCGGCTCGGGCAGGCTGTGCCCGGTGTTGGCCGCGAGCGCCGCCGGGAGGATGGTCGCGACAGCGGTGGCCGACAATTCCGCGCCCGGCGCGAGCTGGATGGCGAGCCGCCCCAGCGGCCAGCCCGGCGCCACCTGACGCAGGCCGAGGAGTGCGGCACCCAGCGCCTGCTGGTTGCCGTCGCGATTGGCGGCCTCGGCGACGCGGACCAGGCCAGCAGCCGCTTCGCCGGCGCGCGTTTGCGTCCCGGTGCCGAGGAGCGTCCACTCGGTCGCGGCGTCGGTGAGCATCTCGCCCTGCAGCGCCGCATCGGCAGCCTTGGCCACCAGACGCGGCGAGTTGCCGGCCGTGCGGTAGTCCGCCACCGCTTCCTTCCAGCGGCCGTCGTGCCATGCGCTGTCGCCCAGCCGTTCAGCATCCGGCTGGCCCGAAGCGCACGCGGCCAGCAGGACCAGCAGCGTGCCGCCAAACCTCACGAAGGGACCCGATCCACCATGGCAAGATAGGTACTTACCCGCTCTACATCCGGCCGCTCAGCCAGGCAGGCGCGCCAGGTATCGCGCGCGCCGGCGGCATCGCCGCCCAGAAAGCGCGCCAATCCCAGCTGTACCCGTGCATCGATCCACTCGGGCCGCGCGGCCACGATCATCTCGAGCTCCTCCCGTGCCTGCAAAGGATTCCCGGCTTCCAGGAGAAGTCGCGCGAGGCGGAGACGGAGGTCGTGAAAGGTGGGACCCAGATCCACCGCGCGACGAAACTCCAGCACCGCCTCAGCGAGCGCTCCCGCCTCGGCATAGAGCTCGCCGAGACGGGCGTGCTCATTGGCCAGACGCGCGGCAAAGGGGGCTCCCAGGCCGGCGACGCGGGGCCCTTCCATGGCGGAGGCCGCGGCAAAGCTCGCCGTGGCGGCTTCCGTGCGACCGAGCTGATTGAGTACCAGGCCGCGGTGAATCAGCGCTTCGAGATAGCGGGGATTGAGTGCGAGCGCGCGATCAAACTCGGCGAGCGCGTCGTCGGTGCGGTCGAGCAGCGAGTAGCAGAGGCCGCGCAGGTGGTGCACATCGGCGTAGGGACGGCCGGTGTCGGGAACCTCATCGAGATAGAGCAGTGCACCGTAGTAGTCGCGGTTGGCGAAGCGCTCGCGCGCGACTTCCACAATGCCGCGGACACTAACCTCCACGCACGACCTCACGGAAGTACGCCACGGTGCGTTCCAGACCTTCGCGCAACGCAACGCGCGGCTCCCAGCCGAGCACGGAGCGCGCGATGGTGATGTCGGGCTTGCGCTGCTTGGGATCGTCCGGCGGCAGCGGCCGGTGCTCCACCCTGGACGAGGACCCCGTCGCTTCGAGCACCAGCTTTGCCAGCTCCAGCATGGTAAACTCGCCCGGATTGCCGATGTTGGTCGGTTCCACACGGTTGCTGTGAAAGAGGCGGCAGATGCCGTCGACCTCATCGGAGACAAAGCAGAACGAGCGCGTCTGCGAGCCGTCGCCATAGACGGTGAGCGGTTCGCCCTTGAGCGCCTGCACGATAAAGTTCGACACGACGCGGCCATCGCGCGGACGCATGCGCGGGCCATACGTGTTGAAGATGCGAATGATGCGGGTGTCGACACCGTGGGTGCGGTGATACGCCATCGTCATCGCTTCGGCAAAGCGCTTGGCCTCGTCATACATGCTGCGTTCGCCGATCGAGTTGACATGTCCCCAGTACGTCTCGGGCTGCGGATGCACCAGCGGATCGCCGTACACCTCGGACGTCGACGCCATGAAGAAGCGCGCCGTGCTGGCCCGCGCGATCTCCAGCATGTTGTGCGTGCCGTACGAGCCCACCATCAGGGTCTCGACCGGAAACTCCTGATAGTCGACCGGGCTCGCGGGTGACGCGAGATGCAGCACGCCGTCGATCTGTCCCGGCACCGTGAACGGCGCGCTGACATCCTGCTTGATGAACTCGAACGCCGTGTTCCCCGCCAGATGTGCCAGGTTCTCGGGCCGTCCGGTGAGATAGTTGTCGACACCGACCACCTGGTGGCCATCAGCCAGGAAGCGATCGGTGAGATGGGAGCCCAGGAATCCCGCGGCACCGCTGATCACGACACGCATCAATTCCGTCCGATACCTGCGTAGCGGAAGCCCAGGGCGCGCAGGCGTTCCGGATGATAGAGATTGCGCCCGTCGACCAGCACGGGCGTGCGCAGCAACTGCTTGATGCGCTCGAAGTCCGGCGTGCGATACACCAGCCACTCGGTCACGATCACCAGCGCATCGGCACCATCGACCGCGGCATAGGGCTCGGCCGCAAACGTGATCCGCTCGCCCCAGATGGCGCGCGCCACGGTCATCGCTTCGGGATCGTGCGCGCGTACGGTGGCACCAGCCTCGAGCAGCGCGTCGATCAGCGTGATCGCCGGACTCTCGCGCATGTCGTCGGTGCGCGCCTTGAACGCGAGACCCCAGATGCCCACGGTCTTGCCGCAGACGTCGCCCAGTAGCGCCGTGAGCTTGGCAAAGAGCACCTTCTTCTGGCGCGCATTGACCTCTTCGACCGCGTCAAAGAGGCTCGGCTCCATTCCCGCTCCGCGCGCGGTATGCACCAGCGCCTTGACGTCCTTGGGAAAGCACGAGCCGCCATAGCCCGGGCCGGGAAAGAGAAACGCGCCGCCAATGCGCGAATCGCTGGCGATGCCGTTGCGCACGGCAAAGACGTCCGCACCGACGCGCTCGCAGAGATCGGCGATCTGATTCATGAACGAGATGCGCGTGGCCAGCATCGCGTTGGCCGCGTACTTGGTCACTTCGGCCGAGGGAATATCCATGAAGAGAATCGGCGAGCCCGAGCGCACAAACGGCGAATAGAGCTCGCGCAGCAATTCTTCCGCGCGCGGATCGTCGACGCCGAGCACCACGCGATCGGGCTTCATGAAGTCGCCGATCGCGGCGCCTTCCTTGAGAAACTCGGGATTGGATGCCACGGCAAAATCGCCCGGCGTCTTCTCGCGCACGGCCTTGCGGACCTTTTCCGCCGTGCCGACCGGCACCGTCGACTTGGTCACCACCACCTTGAAGCGATCGAGGTGCTCGCCAATGGTCCGCGCAACGGTAAGCACATGCTGCAGATCGGCGGAGCCATCCTCGCCGGGCGGCGTACCCACGGCGATGAACACCACATCGCCGTGACGGACCGCGGCGGTGAGATCGGTGGTGAACTGCAGGCGGCCTTCCGCCGTGTTGCGCGCGACGAGATCGCCCAGGCCTGGCTCGAAGATCGGCAGCACGCCCTGCTTGAGCCCTGCGATCTTCCGCTCGTCGTGATCGGCGCAGACCACCGTGTTTCCCGTTTCGGCCAGACACGCGCCAGCCACGAGGCCCACGTAGCCCGAGCCGATCACCGTCACCCGCATCAGACCACCTTGGCCATGACATGCCGCGTGTCGACCACCAGCGGGGCCGCATGCTTGACGAGCTTCCAGTCGATGCTGGCATGATCGGTGACGATCAGCACCGCGTCGACCTTCTTGAGCACGTCTTCGGTGAGCGGAACCGACTTGTAGTCGTGACCGCCCTCGGAGAACTTGGGCACGTACGGATCGTGATACGAGACGTCGGCGCCGTATTGATGCAGCAGCGCCAGAATGTCGAGCGCGGGACTCTCGCGCAGATCTTCGATGTCCTTCTTGTAGGCGACGCCGAGCACCAGCACCTTGGCGCCCTTGATCGCCTTGCTGTTGTCGTTGAGCGTCTCCATGAGCTTCCGCACCCAGAAGAGCGGCATCTCGCTGTTGAGCTCACCCGCGAGGTCAATGAAGCGCGTCTTGTAGTTGAGGCCGCGCATCTTCCACGCGAGATAGTGCGGGTCGATCGGAATGCAGTGACCGCCCAGCCCCGGACCCGGCAGGAACTTCATGAAGCCGAACGGCTTGGTTGCCGCGGCTTCGATCACTTCCCATACATCGACACCGAGCTTGTCGCAGACAATCGCCATCTCGTTGACAAGACCGATGTTCACGCTGCGGAAGGTGTTCTCCAGCAGCTTGACCAGTTCGGCGGCTTCGGTGGTGCTCACCGGTACGAGCGTGTCGATGGACGGCGCATACATGGCGCAGGCGACGCGGTGACAGTCGCGGGTAATTCCGCCGACCACCTTGGGCGTGTTCTTGGTACCGTACTTGGGATTGCCCGGATCGACCCGCTCGGGCGAGAAGGCGAGGAAGAAATCCTCGCCGACCTTGAGGCCGGTGCTCTCGAGCGCCGGCAGCATGATCTCGCGCGTGGTGCCGGGATACGTGGTGCTTTCGAGGATGATCACCTGACCGCGGCGGAGCGACTTCTTGACCGAGTCCGTCGCCGCCACGATGAACGAGACGTCGGGATCCTTGTACTTGGAAAGCGGCGTCGGCACGCAGATGGAAATCGCGTCGGCTTCCGCCAGGCGCCCCCCATCGGAGGTGGCTTCAAAGAGTCCCTTGGCGCGCAGATCGGCCACGTCGGCCGACGGCACGTCCTTGATATGCGATTTGCCCGCGTTGAGGCCATCGACCACACGCTGGCCGATATCATAGCCCAGCACCTTGTAGCCGGCCCGGCCCAGCTCGACCGCCAGCGGCAGTCCCACGTAGCCCAGGCCCACAATGCCAAAGGTGATGTCGCGCCGCTCGGCGCGCGCGATCAGTTCATCAGCAAGCGTCATTTCACCGTCTCCACTGCCATCGGTACACCCCCCGCGGCAAGGGACCGGCTCGCCGCTTCGAGAACCCGCACTACTCGGACCCCGTCAGCGGCATCGGTCCGCTCTGCCGGGGCTCCCCGGGCAACGCGCACGAAGTGGGCCAACTCGATTGGCAGCGGCTCGCCCCCGCCGACCTTGGGGATGGCGATGTCTCCTTCGCGGAGCGTCAGCGACTCCTGGGCCGAGACAAAGGCCTCCTTCCGGTCGACACCCTTGTCGTAGATCCGGAGCTTTTCCCGAGGGGCCATGTCGTCAAAGACCACCATCTGCCTGGATCCCACCACGGTGAGCTTCCGCTCCTTGTGGGGGTCGAGCCAGGAGAGCTGGGCGTGAGCCACCACCCCCGAGGCAAAGGACATGATCAGGAAGACCACATCCTCAATCCCCGGTTGGAGATAGGCGTGCCCGTGCGCGGCCACATGGGTGGGCGTTTCGCCCAGGAGATAGAGAGCCACGGAGACGTCGTGCGGGCCCAGCGACCAGAGGGCATTCTCGTCCGGTCGAACCTGACCGAGGTTCACGCGCTGGGAATACAGATAGTAAGGAGTGCCGAGCGGACCACCGTGGATCATCCCCTTGATCCGCTCGATGATCGGATGATGCTCCAACAGGTGCCCCACCAGGAGCGGCACCTTGGCCTGCTCGGCCGCCTCGGCCATGGCCACCGCGTCTGCCACGGAAAGTGCGAACGGCTTTTCCACAAGGGCCGGAATCCCTGCCCGGATGGCTTCGAGTGCCAGTTCGGCATGGGTCGGCGCGGGCGAGGCGATGACCACTGCCTCGACGTGCTGAAACAGGGCCGCAGGCGAGTCCGTGATCAGGGCGTCGGGATATTGCGCCGTGAGCTTGCCGCGCGTGCCGGCGTTGGCGTCACAGACCGCGGCAAGCTCGACGTCGGCCATGCCGGCCAGCGTCCGCACATGGTTCTTTCCCCAGGCCCCTGCCCCAATGACACCGACCTTGAGTTTGTTCACGCGTAGAACTCGCGCACCGCAGCCACCACTTCGTCCTGTTGTGCGTCGGTGAGCTCGGGATAGATCGGCAGCGAGATCACTTCCTTCATGGCCTGTTCGGTGACCGGCAGCGAGCCGAGCTTGTAGCCGAGATCGGCAAAGCAGGGCTGCAGGTGCAGAGCGGTGGGATAATAGATCATGCAGCCGATGTTCTTTGCCTGCAGATGCGTGCGCAGATCGTCGCGACGCTCGGCTCGAATGGTGTACTGATGAAAGATGTGCTCGTTGGCCGGGTCGGTGATGGGCGTGTGGACCGCGCCGAGTCCTTTGAAGGCTTCGTTGTAGCGGGCGGCACGGGCACGGCGCCCGCTGCTCCACGCGGCGAGGTGCGGCAGCTTGGCCAGGAGAATTGCGGCCTGCAGCGTGTCGAGGCGCGAGTTGAAGCCGACTTCTTCGTGATGGTACTGCTTGGCACCGCCGTGCACCCGCAGCCGCTTGAGCCGTTCGGCGAGCGCGTCATCCTGCGTGGTGATCATGCCGCCATCGCCCCAGCCGCCGAGATTCTTGCTCGGAAAGAACGAGAAAGTGCCGGCCATGCCAAGCTCGCCGGCCATGCGCCAGGTGCCGTCGACCTTGCGGCGCGCACCGATCGCCTGAGCACCATCTTCCACGACCGCAATGTTGTGCTTGGTGGCATTCGGAATGATCTGCTCGAGCGCCACCATCTGCCCATACAGATCGACGACCACGATCGCGCGGGTGCGCGGTGTGATGGCGGCGGCGATGGCCTGGGGATCGATGTTGAACGTGGCGGCGTCGATGTCGACAAAGACCGGCTTGCCGCCAGCGTTGTGAATGGCGCCGGCCGTGGCAAAGAACGTGAACGCCGGCGCGATGACTTCATCACCCGGCTTGAGATTCAGCGCCTTGAGCGGCAGCATGATCGCGTCGGTGCCCGACGCGCAGCCGATGGCGTGCTTGGTGTGCGACAGTTCAGCGACGTGTTTTTCCAGCTCGGCGATTTCCGGTCCCATGATGAACTGCTGGCGCTCGATGACATCCATCATGCGCGCGAGCACGGCATCCTTCACGGTGCGGTATTGCGCTTTGAGATCCAGCATCGGCACGCTCATGCCGCCGGCCCTTCCGGTCAGGGTGGAAGTGGTACAACCTCATGCAACCGATAAAGTTAGCGGAAAATGGGCGGGTTGTCATCAGAAGACCTGAGACCTGGGGCCGGGCTACTTCGCTGCCGGCCCCGAGATCCAGACCAGTTCGCCGTCGCGTTCTTCGTACTTGCTGCCGCAGTCGCCGCAGGTGGCCTTGCCATCCTTGAGCATGAGGCGGACGCCGCATTGGCAGACCCATCCCACGCGCCGGGCCGGCACACCTACCATGAGGGCAAAGGCGGGAACATCGCTCGTCACCACTGCACCGGCGCCAATGAACGCGAACTGACCGAGTGTGTTGCCGCAGACAATCGTCGCGTTGGCGCCAATGGACGTGCCGCGCTGCACCAGCGTGCGGCGGTATTCGTGCTTGCGCGAAATGTGACTGCGCGGATTCATCACATTGGTAAAGACACAACTTGGTCCGCAAAAGACGTCGTCTTCGAGTTCAACGCCTTCATAGATCGAGACATTGTTCTGAATCTTCACGTTGTTGCCGATCTTGGTGCCCGGCATCACGACCACATTCTGGCCCAGGTTGCAGCGCTCGCCAATGACGGCGCCGGCCATGATATGGGAGAAGTGCCAGACCTTGGTGCCCTTGCCAAGGACGGCGCCGTCATCGACGTAGCTGGATTCATGGACAAAGGGGTCGGACACGGGCGCTCCCAAGCGGGGTGAGCAATAAAGATAGCGGGCGTGGCAAGGCCGCTCAGGAGTGGTCCGCTGGCCAACCCATGTAGCACCACATACGTTGAAATGGTCACGTCGCCAAGCCCGGAGGTCTCATGCACAAGCTGTTGCCTGCCATCGCCGCGGTCGTTCTGGTGGCAGGGTGCTCCATGCTGCTGCCCGAAAGCAAACCGCTGCTCTCCGGATCGTGGGGCGGCCAGGAGATCTCGGCGACTGCTGCCGAGGCCGGCCTCGTCGTTCGGACGCCCTGCAGCGAGTTCACGTTCGCCGGACCTGTGGAACTCCAAGGCAATACGTTCGAAGCACGGGGCGTGAACACCGACGGTGGCTTGAACTACAGGGGCGACTCGGTGCGAATCACCGGACTGGTATCGGGCAACCTGCTGGTCCTGGGCTACAGCGAGCAGTATCACGCCGAGGCGCCGGACACCCAGCCACTGCTTCCCGACGACACGCTGTTCTCGGGTCAGCCACTGTCAGTGCCTGATGGGTCGGTCTGCGGGGATTAGTCTCGCAGCGCTGCAATCGGGTCATGTCTTGGGATTCGCCGGACTTCCGGCAAGCGGCACGTCATAGCGCACAACGCTGATCGATCCGTCCGTGCCTGGTTCGGTGACCCAGAGCGCGGTCGCGGTCGCCGCGCGAACTGTAACCGACGCGGGCAACGTCACCTTCGCCTCTGCATTCCCGTCCACGCCGAGCACGAGCCACTGCTGATCCGTTGCGCCGCCGTGCAACTGCACCCAGACCCGGCCATCCCGGCCAATCAGCGCGGCCTGCACTGCCGGATAGAATGCCGGGTGATATGCGCGAAGGCCTGGAGTCGCTTCGGGAAGCAGCACCTGAGTGGACGCGATGCGCACAGCGATCGCGCTGTCGACATCGTGCGCCGGGATGGGGACGCCGACAAACGGAAATCGGTGCGCAAAGAGCGTGTCGCCACGCGGTGAGAGCAGGACGACCGAGAAAGTGGTCTGCGGCGCACTCGCGCGGTCCATATCGACAATGGCGATCGAGCGGCCGTCTGGTGCCACGGCATACAGTGGTGCGGTACAGTACGGCAGTCCGGCGCCGCCGCGGCCCGCTCTGATCTGGCATGCGTCGGACGAGGGGATCCACGCGGCGACGTTGAGCAGCGTGCCGTCCGACGAGAGGTGCAACAAGGCGGCACCGGAGCGGCTCAGCTCATGCAGCGAGGCTGGCACCGCGCCGCTACCGGTCACTCCGAAGTTCAGCGAGGTACGATCGCGGTAGCTCGCGACGGGGGACGGACCCGCGCCAGCCGCACCTTCGAGAAAAGGCAACGACTCGCCGCTCGAGAGTGTGACATCACTGGCCATCGGAGCGGTTCGCAACACTTTTCGCGATGGGCTGATGTAGGTGATGCGCTGCTGCGTCACATCAGCCACCCACAAAGTGTCGCCGACCCAACCTGCCCGGCCCATCACGGCGAACCCGCCGGTCCCGGAACCGCGCTTGCCCACCCTGCCGAGCGCTCGGCCGTTGGCATCAAAGAACCGCACGATGACGAGGGTCGGCTGCAGCACGGCGATGGACCCGTCACTCGTCACACCGATCCAGTTGGTGCGGCTCAGATGGTTTGCGGTGCCGTCGATCACAACGGCGCGGTGCGCGGCGATCAGAGGCACACCACCTTGTGCGGCAAGCAGAGACGGGATCGCGGTGGCAATACCGATGGCGAAGGCGATCACATAGTTCACACAGACCTCACTTTCGAATCGATGGCGACGTCAACAGCGGCTTGGCACCCAACAGCGCTGTCAGTTCGACCCGCTGTGCCGGTGTGAGCAGCGCGACCGCCCGGTCGCGGGCGTCAATTCGCCACGGCTGCACGACCGCACCGTACCGATTGAACTGCTCCAGCATCATTGCGTCCGTCAACTTCGCACCTTCGCCGACGACAACGGCCACGCCCGGCGCCGCCGCCGAATCACGGTGCGCCACGTAGGCAACGCTCACCGCGCTGAGGCTCGCGCGCTGCTGCGCGTCGAGTGCGAGAGAGTCAGCCAGTTGCAGAATCGGGTCGACCGGATCCGGCGCCGCCCGGGCGAATGCCAGGCGAGCGGCGTTCGCCCGGGTGCCGGCGTTTCCATGGATATCGAGCCCCATCGTCCGCAGATACGGATTGGTCGGAGCGGTGACCAGATTGTATTGCCCGCCGACTTGAAGCTGGCAAGCGCGACAAACGTCGACGGGGAGAGGTGACGCATGGATCGAGACACGCGCGCCACGGCACGCTCCTTTCCGGACTTGCCCGACGATCCTGAAGGCTACTCCCTGGCCATCCAGGATCAACGGGCGCCGGCGCCCGCCACAAACCGCTATCCTTCCGCCATCCATCTTCAGGAGCCTGATCTCATGCTCCACGCCGTCTGGAAAGGTGCGTCGCTCCGCTCGTGGATTGCGGTCGCCATGGGCGTTGCCGTGCTTCCGCTCGCCGCGTCAGGCATTGCGGGGTACTTCTATCTCTCCCACGGCCTCGTCGCGTCGTTCCAGGATGTGGCGCGCCGCCAGCGCGACGAGATCGATCCGCTGCAGCGTCTCCGCCTCTCACTGGTCGACGCTGAGACACCGCTCGACGACTATGTGGACGAAGGCGATCCGCGCGACATCGCGGTCTATCGCACCACGCGCGGCCAGGTCGAGGCGATGTTCGCGCAAGTTCACGCCCATGCCGACTCCGATCCCGAGCTTCGCTCGCTCGTGGAGCGTGCCCGCGACGACTGGTCCACGGCCGACCGCCTTGGCGCCGAGGTCCTCGCAGTGCGCCGCCCGGCCGGCGACACGCACAATGCCGAACTCATGGATCAGTTTCACGGCTTGATCGGCTCGTCGGTCGACAAGCTGGGCGTGGTCTACGCCGACCTCGACAAGGATCTGCGCGCCGACCACGACGACGCACTGAGCGATGCCTCGCGTTCCGACTGGCTCGCCGGCGGAGCGGCCATCGTTTCGGCGATCGCAATCCTGATCGGCGCGATCATTATCGGCCGGGTCATGTCGGCCAGCGTCGAGCGGCTCGTCAATGGCGCGGAGCTCTTTGCGGCGGGCGACCGTTCCCATCGCATCGACATCAGCCTGCCGCCGGAACTGCATCGCGTCGCGCAGGAATTCAACAAGATGATCGGACGGATCCACGAATCCGAAGATGCCGTGGCGGATCTCGCGCGCCGTGATCCGCTGACCCTCCTTGGCAATCGCCGCGCGTTCGACGAATACCTCGCCGAAATGCAGGCGCGCCAGGAGCGCCTGGGCGAGACGTTCGCGCTGGTCGCACTCGATCTGGATCATTTCAAGCGCATCAACGACACCCACGGCCACATCGTCGGCGACGAAGTGCTGCGTGTGGCTGCCCACACGATTGGCGCCGATCTCCGGCCCTTTGACCGGGCGTATCGGACCGGCGGCGAAGAGTTTGCCGTGGTGTTCGGCGGCATCAGCATCACAGCGGCGGAACTGGCGGCCGAGCGCCTCCGCGAAGCCATCGCCACGCACCCCGCCGCAGTGGATGGCGTGGTCCTCCCGCTGACAGTCAGTATTGGCGTGGCGTTGTCATCGCCCGGCGGCAGCGCCGCGGCGTTGATCGCCGCCGCGGACGCCGCACTCTATCGCGCCAAGGAGGGCGGACGCAACCGCGTGGTCGTCTGACCCCGCTCTGACACGACCCCTCTCGCCTTCCCCGGGCCTCACTCGCGAATCGGCGTTGACCGGACCGCGCCGGTAGCGAGCAGCGAACGCAACTTGAGTTGCTGCGACGAACTGAGAACCGCAAGCGCAGCGTCACGGGTAGCCAGCCGCGTGCTCTGCATGGTCAGGTTCAGCACCGCCTGCATGGTGAGAAGCTCATTGTCGGTGAGTTTGCCGCCGCGCGCCGTCGCCTTTGCCGCAACGGGGTCGATCAGCGAATCCAGGCGAGTATGGTAGTCCTGCGCGATGAGCGCCAACGCCGTGAGCTGTACCGCCGTCAACTGAAGCGAGTAGCGGAGCGCGACAATGCCATCGACGGGGTCAGTAGCTCCGCGC
>DATAVM010000080.1:0-2117 GCA_036267775.1 Gemmatimonadales bacterium | reverse complement strand
CTCGGTCAGGTCGCAGGCGGTGTGCTCGCCGGGGATCTTGCTCGGCTTCTGCGGGCAGCGGGCGTCGGCCAGCTTGTCGGCGCGGAATCGGCCCTTGCAGGTGCGGCAGTCGACCATCGGATCGGAAAAGCCGCTCACATGGCCGGAGGCTTCCCACACCCTGGGATGCATCAGGATGGCGGCGTCGAGCCCCTCGATATCATCGCGCTCGCGGGTGAGGGAACGCCACCAGCGGTCCTTGATATTGCGCTTGAGTTCCACCCCCAGCGGCCCGTAGTCCCACACCGAGCCGAGCCCGCCGTAGACCTCGGAGGACTGGAAGACAAAACCCCGCCGTTTGGCGAGCGAAACCAGCTTGTCCATTAAAGGCGCTTCGGCCATTGGGCGATACTGGCTGAGGTGAAAGAGCCGCCCCGGGGCGGAGGAGCGGAAACGTAATCCGTTCAGGCATCCTGCTCCAAAAGGGACCCCCCAGCCCCTCCCCGGCGGTGGACTGCGACTGAAAGCAGAACACCATGGGAACGCAAGTCGTTGTAATTCAATCGCTTTACCTGCGGGCTCAAACCGGCAGGCTTCTTGCTCATTAGACCGGCGATGATCGACTCGACCTCTCTTCGCGCTGCCGCCTGGCACCGCCCCGACTCCGGGGCGCGCCGCGGCGTGACGCTGGTGGAACTGCTGATCGTGATCGTGGTGATCGGCATTCTGTCGGGAGTAGCGGCGTCGCGCCTGGACTGGGGAGCGTACCGCGCCGACGCCACGTCGCGCGCCGTGATGGCGGAGCTGGCGAACGCGCAGCGCCGGGCGGTGTCACTGCAGGAAGATGTCGAAGTCATTCTGCCCGACAGTCTCCACCTGCAGGTCCACGACGATGCCAACAACAATGGCAGCATCGAAGCGGGTGAACGCCTTCGTACCGTGCCGCTGGATGACGGCTTTGTGTTTTCACAGGGCTCGGCGCCGGCGGTGCCGGCTCCGGCCAATCCCACGCCGCTCACGCTGATCGTGTTCCGCCGCGACGGATCCGCCAGCCACAGCGGCACGCTCTATCTGTCCGATGGTAGTTATGACCCGGCGTGCAAGCATTGCCGGGCCGTCTCCGTGGCTCGCGCCACGGGCCGGGCGACCTGGTACTCCTACGCCACCGGTGGGTGGCAGCGAGCGAATTGATGCGACCGACCCGCACGCATGGCTTCACGTTGATCGAAATGCTGATCGCGGTGGTGATCCTGGTGATCATCGCGACCGGCGTGGCGCGCTTCTCCTCGAGCTTTTCGCGGTCCATGAGCACCTCGGCCCTGCGGCTGGTGGCCGCCGGCGTCGCCGACGACCAGCTGCAGACCATTCGCGCCGATCCGCGCTACAGCACGCTCGTGGCGCTGTACGGCACTGCCGCGAGCCACGACACCACCGGTTTTACCGACTATCCGCGCATGCATCGCGTCACGACCATCGTACGCGACCAGTCGGGTTCGCCGGCGCGCGATCGCACGACTGTCACCGTCCGCGTGACCGATCCGGCCATGAAGGACACCATCGCCGTCACCGCCATCATCGCGAGCCCCTGACATGTCCAACTCCGCCATTGCCGGTCATCGCCGCCCGCGCGCGGGCTTCTCGCTCGTCGAACTGCTGATCGTGGTCACCATGATGTTCGCGATCACGGGCGCTGTCGCGTCGATGTTCCGCTCGCAGAGCCGGGCCTTCACGGCCAACGAAGCGCGCTACGACATGGTGCAGAATGGCCGCGGCACCATCGAGGAGTCCGAGCGCGTCATCCGCACGATGGGCGCCGGCACGCCGGACAATCAGCCGGTGCTGGTGTACGGCGCTCCGACGGTACTCGCGTTCAACACCGACTACGTCGAACAGGACACCGTCAACATGCGGTGGGCCGCCTATTTCGATCCCGACACGCCGACGGCTGAGACCATTGCATGGGACCAGACCGTCGCGGCGGCCATTCCGAACTCGTCGCCGTCCTACACGTATCCGACCTCGACCTACCAGCTCGGCAACGGTGCCACATCGCCGGCCGAGACGTACATCTTCTACTTCGTGTCGGATTCGAGCACGACCCGGACCGACGACTACATCCTCTATCAGCGCGTGAACAA
>DATAVM010000079.1:0-20951 GCA_036267775.1 Gemmatimonadales bacterium | reverse complement strand
AAATGGCGTCGTCAGATGCGACATGCGCGGCGTCTCAGCGTCCTTGGGCATGTCGATCCGCCCGCCGGGGAACGAGCCGCCGGTCAGCGTCATCAACCCGGCCTTGATCGCACCGGTGACAAACCCGTCCTTGAACGCCAGGCGCATGTTGCGCGTGGTGTAGAGATCGCGCATGATGCGCGATTGCCGTACGGCGTGATCGTACGCTTCGAGGAGGCGCAGGTCGGCGCCACCTGGTGCGGCGAGCGCTCCGGCAATCGCGGTGGCGGCCAGCATGCCCGATTCCATCGCGTAGTGAATGCCCTTGAGCGATGGCACATCGACCAGTCCTGCCGTGTCGCCGATCATCACGAGCCCGTCGCCACTGAGCCGCGACGGCACCGCGTAGTAGCCGCCTTCGGGGATTGTCTTGGCCCCCCACTCGAGCAGCGTCCCACCGGTAAGCACGTCGCGAAAGAGCGGATGGAGCTTCATCCGCTGCAGCAATTCATGGACGTCGAGCGCGGCATCGTGATAGTCGAGGCCGACCACCAGACCGATCGCCACCTGCGACGGCCCCATCGGATAGCAGAACGAGCCGCCAAACGCATCGGACGGCAGCGGCCATCCCATCGAGTGAATGACGCGATCGAGCGGTCGCGCCACCTCCCAGACTTCCTTCACGCCGAGCGCAAAGATCTGCGGATTCTCGCTGGTGACATTCTGCCAGTCGCGCCACGCCTGACCCAGCGGACCGCGCGTCCCTTCCGCGAGCACCACCACCTTCGCCGTGAGATCGGTCACGTCCTGATGCACGTCGGTGGGCTGGCCCTCGCGATCGAGGCCCGCTGGTGTGGTGCGCACTCCGATCACGCGCCGGCCGTCGACCAGCAGCGATGCCGCGGGCAACCCGGGGAAGATGTTGACGCCAAGCGCCTCCGCCTCGGTGCCAAGCCAGCGCACCAGCTCGGAAAGCGACGCCACAAAATGGCCGTGGTTGCGCATGGTCGGCGGCGTGGGAATGTGCAGCGCGCGCGAGGCCGTGAGATAGTAGACCGATTCGCCGCTCACCGCCTGGCGAAAAGGAAAGTCGGCGTCGGTCTTGTCGGGAAAGAGCGCTCGCAGCGCGACCGGATTGACCACGGCGCCCGAGAGCACATGCTCGCCGAGTGCGCTCGCCTTTTCCAGCACACCAATGGCGAGCGCCGGATTACTGCGCGCAAGCTGAATGGCGCATGCGAGCCCGCCGGGGCCGGCGCCAACGATCAGCACATCCAATTCGATGGCTTCCGCGCTCGGCGCGTCCTGCAGAATGAGGCTGGCCGGCAGCGATGCCTGATGGCGAACAGGAAGCACAACGCCCACAGTGTCGCTCCGGGTCAGTGGGCCTTGGCGGTCTTGACCGCCGCCGTCAACGCGGGAACTATTTCAAAGAGATCGCCCACGATACCGAGATCGGCCACCTTGAAGATCGGCGCATCCTTGTCGCGGTTGATCGCGACAACGACCTTGGCGGTGCGCATGCCGGCAAGATGCTGAATGGCGCCGGAAATCCCCACCGCGACATAGAGCTCCGGCGCAACGGTCTTGCCAGTCTGTCCCACCTGCGCACCGTGCTCGATCCAGCCCGCATCGACCACCGCGCGTGATGCACCGACCGCAGCCTCGCCGCCGAACGCCGCGGCCAATTCTTCCAGCAGCGCAAAGTGTTTGGGATCACCAAGGCCGCGTCCGCCTGCCACCACCACCCGCGCCTCAGCCACGTCGAGCGCGCCCTTGTCTGATGCGCGCACGGCTCCCACCTCAAGCCGCTGCGTGAATGCCGCCGCCGCCACGTTTGCGCGAGCACCAGCCTTGTCGACGTGCGCTGCAGGATAGGCCCCGGGACGCACCGCAATCACCGGTGTCCCCGACAGATCGACGGTTTGCACCGCCTTGCCCGCGTACACCGGACGGGCGACGCGAATCGCGCCGCCGCTGGCGGACACTTCCGTGACATCCATGCCGCAAGCGCCGCCGATGCGCGCGGCCAGGCGCGGCGCGAGATCCTTGCCGGTGGCCGTCGCTGCCACCAGCACTGCGCCATATTGGGATGCAATGCTCGTCACCGTCGCAGCGATGCCATCGGGACAGTAGGTCGCAAACGCCGGGTGCGTTGCGATCAGCACGCGATCCGCGCCCGCATTGCCGAGCGTGTCGATGCCGGTCACGTCGCCCGACGCGCAGACCAGCGCATCCACCGTGGCGCTCATGCTGCTGGCCAGATGGTGCGCAGCGCCAAGGAGTTCTGCCGCGCCCTTGCGGAGCGCTCCGTTGCGCTGTTCGAGAACCACGAGAATGGCGGCCATCAGAGCACCTTCGCTTCGGCAACGAGAATCCGGATCAGCGCCGGCACCGCCGCCGCACCTTCGCCCACAATGCGTCCTGCCGCGCGCTCCGGCGGCAGCGCCAGCGACACCACGGTCACATGACCGGCACCGGCCGTCGCGGGTGTCACGTCGAGCGGCTTCTTCTTGGCGGCCATGATGCCCTTGAGCGACGGCAGCCGCGGATTGTTGAGGCCCTTGTCGCAGGTGAGCACCGCGGGAAGCGCGCAGCTCGCGGGTTCCACACCGCCTTCCACTTCGCGCGTGACCGACGCGCGTCCGTCCGCAACCGTGAGTGTCGTGATCGCGGTGGCGCACGGCAGCTCGAGCAATTCCGCCACCATCACGCCCGTCTGCTGACCGTAGTCGTCCACCGCAAGCTTGCCAAAAAGAATCAGGTCGAACGATCCCGCCTTGAGATGCTCGGCAAGCACGCGCGCATTGGCCAGACCGTCGGCCGATGGCGATCCCTGCAAATGCACCGCGCGATCGATCCCCATCGCGAGTGCGGAGCGCAGCGTTTCCTGCACGCTGTCGGGACCGAACGCGACGACGACCGTCTCGCCGCTCCCTGCCGCGTCCTTGAGCGCGATCGCGGCTTCGAGCGCGTACTCGTCATACGGATTCGGCACGAACTTGACGCCGGTTTCATTGATGGACACGCCATCGGCGCCGATCACGATCTTGGTGGTCGTGTCGGGCACCCGGCGGAGACAGACCGCAATTTTCACAGCGCAATACTCCTGAGGACAGTCGGAATGTCGGCAGCGCGCAGCGTGCTAGTACGCGGCAATGCCGGTGATCTCCTGGCCGAGAATCAGCGAATGCATGTCGTGCGTGCCTTCGTAGGTGTACACGGATTCGAGATTGGCCAGGTGGCGCATCGAGTGGTATTCGATCAGGATACCGTTGGCGCCCAGCAGACGGCGCGCTTCGCGGGCGCATTCGCAGGCGATGTTCACATTGTTCCGCTTGGCGAGCGACACCCGCGATGGTGTCGCCTTGCCCTGGTCCTTGAGACGTCCCAGCTGCAGCGAAAGCAGCTGCGCCTTGGTGATCTCGGTGAGCATGTTGGCGAGCCGTTCCTGCTGAATCTGCGTGCCGCCGATCGGCTTGCCGAACATCACGCGGTTGAGCGAGTAGCGCCGCGCTTCGTCGTAGCACGCCATTGCCGCGCCCACACCGCCCCACGCAATGCCGTACCGCGCCTGTGTCAGACACATCAGCGGGCTCTTGATGCCCCCCGACTTTGGCAGAAGCGCATCCTTGGGCACCTGCACGTCCTGCATGTACAGCTCGCTGGTATCCGACGCGCGCAGCGAGAGCTTGCCCTTCTGATCCTTGCCGCTGAAGCCCGGCGTGTTCGTCGGCACAATGAAGCCGCGAATGGCGTTCACGTCATCGATCCCGGCGGTCTTGGCCCAGATGATCGCGACGCTAGCCTGCGAACCGTTGGTGATCCACATCTTGGTGCCGTTGAGTACCCAGCCGTCGGCCGTCTCGCGCGCAGTGGTGATCATCCCCGCGGGATTCGAGCCGAAATCGGGCTCGGTGAGGCCAAAGCAGCCAATGTCTTCACCGCGCGCAAGGCGCGGGAGCCAGTGCTTTTTCTGCTCATCCGAACCGAAGGCATGAATCGGATACATCACCAGCGCGCCCTGCACCGACGCGAACGAGCGGATGCCGCTGTCGCCGCGCTCGAGTTCCTGCATGATGAGGCCGTAGGCCACGTTGTTGAGGCCGGCGCAGCCATACTCCTCCGGCAGATTCGCGCCAAAGAGCCCCAGCTCGGCCATGCCGGGGATGAGCTCCTTGGGGAAACGGCCGGTGATGTAACAGTCGCCGATCACCGGCATCAACTGTTCGTCGACCCAGCTCCGGACCGTGTCGCGAACGGCACGCTCCTCTTCGGAGAGAAGAGCATCCATTTCGTAGAAATCGACACCGGTATACTCGGTCGAACCTGACACGCGGCACTCCGTGGGAGAATCGCCGGGAAGTTAAGGACGGGAGATAGCCCCGGGAAGAGCGGGCTGCCGGCGATGCTCGCGTGCAAGGCCAAGTGCCAGGGCCTTGTTCCAGAACGCCTTACGATGATTGAGCGGCAAGCCGCTCTCTCCCTGCCATTGATGCACCATTTCGTGCAGGAGCGTGTCGAGGACGGCCGCCCAGGAATCACGGCGAATGTGCCTCAGGGACATGGTGATGTAGAGCGGCTTGCCGTCCCGGTCCGCCCGAAGCTCACCCAGGTGGCGACGCATCCGCTCGGAGAGCCGGATCGGAATCGTGGTCAGGCGTCCCTCAAAATGCTCCGCGTTGAGCCGCCGGTGCTCGCCCTCGAGCCGTGCGATCATCGGCGCGTGCTCGTCCGGCACGTTGCGGAGCGAAGACGCCCGACGGGGACGCGAGTCGGCATGCTGCCATGCAGGGAAGGCCATGAAGCGCTGCCGCGCAGCGAGACGCTCCTTGCGGGGCACAAAGGTGCCGAGAAATCGGACAATCGCGATGAGCACATCATCGGGAGCGGCCGCGTAGCCGGCGTGCAGGCGCAAACCGCCGCGGCGCGTCCAGCTCACGAGCACGGTGCGGTTGTGCGTTGCGGTCACGCGCGTGTTGCGGGACAGTCCGAGGCGATACAGGCGCTCGGCGAGTGAGGTGTCAACCAGAGGCCGAAAACTCCGCGGCACGGCGACGAGGGAAGACCGATTCGGCGGCCGGCCGGAATGCGCGGTGACCGGGGTCCCACACATGATGGTGTACCGATATGCTGCTCGCGTCGGCGACAATCACATTGCACGCGGCGGGACGGCTGCCGCGCGTGCGGCCTGTGTGCGTGCTCGACGTGGCGACCACCGTGCCGTTGGGAAGTGTGCCGGCGCCCTCTTCATGATCGTGGCCGCAGAGGACCAGATCGGCGCCGGTGGCCATCACGTGCCGCCACGCCTGGCGCCAGTGCGCGAGTCCCATCCGCTGCGAGATGTTGCCGCGCAGGAGATTCTGATGCATCACCAGCACGCGCAACAGATCCGGACTTTCGGCCGCAAAGCGCTCCGCCGCGCGCTCCGTCTCGCGCGCGGGCAAGTGTCCCTTGACCGCCATGTCGTTGAGATTGGGCGTCATCGAGCCCGCCACCACGCCATAACTGGTGAGCACGCCGCAGAGGATCGCGCCGTCGACCACGAGTGTGGGCGTCAGATCATCGCCAAAGTACCGACGGAACTTCTCGTACTTGGGACCGGCGCCGATCACGTCGAATGGCGTCGCCCACCACTGCACATCGTGGTTGCCGGGGACGACGATTGTCGGCGCGAGCTTGCGGATTGCCTGCACAAAGACGAGTGCCCGCTGGAATTCGCCGTGGCGCGCACGCTGGGTAATATCGCCGGCGATCGCCACCACACTGGGCTTGAGGTGCGCCGCGAGCGCCTCAAGGCCGGCGATCTGCTCGAGATCGACGTCCTGCCCAAAGTGCAGGTCGGAGCAATGGAGGATGGTGAGCGGACTCACCACACCACGCGCAGGCGATAGGTGAGCACCGCACTGCCGTGCGCCGGCACCGCGACGTTGAACACGGTGCGCGTCGACGAACGCTTCTCCGCCGGCACCGAACTCTCGAGCACTGACCAGTCGCCGCCGTGATCTTCACGCACTTCCACCGTCACCGCGGAATCCTTGGCGTTCTGCAGGGTCACGCGATAGGCCGCGATCGCAGTGCTCCTGAGTGGATTGCCAATACGGGACACGTTGTAGTCCGTCTGCACCCGGCGCGCGGTCACGTCGAACGCCGTGCCGGTGCTGACGATCAATTCTTCACCCGCCGCCGTGTGGCCGATCGATCCCTGCCCGATGATCTGCACGCGTCCGGCGCGATCCTCGTCAAACACCGTGACACCACCGGCGGGCAGCGCCAGATCGCCGAATGCAGTGCCCATTTTGCGGTCCATGCGGTAGGCCACATCCACCGGGATCGGCCGTTCCTCGGCCTCGGGATTGAGGCCGCCGTAGTACTGCAGGGCGCCGCTCAACGTGAGCCGCCGCTCCGCATGCAGCGGCGTCGACGCAAAGAGGGGCACCACGGTCTGCGTTCCCGGAACAAAATTGACGTGCTCCGGCAACGAATAGAGATGGATGTCACCCACGCTCTCGCTCGTGGCGATATCCGCGCCAGCGTAGCCCTGGGCCTTGCTCGCGAATCGTTCGCCAAGCATCATCGCCGACGGCGCTGCGGCGACACGCCCCACATCGCCGGCAAGCAGCTGCACCTCGGCGTCTTTGAGGTCCAACGTGCCACCAATCAAGGACGCGTTGCCTTCGATCCGCGCATCCGCACCGAGGAAAATGCGGTACGTCGCACCCCACGACGCGCCCGACGTCTGATACATCACCTTGAGCCCGCGGCGCGCACGATCGCTCTGGACAGCGACATCCGCCACCGCTTCGGGCGGCACCAGGGCTGCGGGCCACACAATGCGCCCCGGCCGGCCAAAGACGATGCCCGCATCGAGCCATTCCCAGCGCTCGGGATCCATCGACACCAGCCGCGCGCGGCGCACCGGGCGACTGTCGCTCTGTTCGATCTGGAAAGTGTCGCCCACGCTGCGGCGCAACAGTGCGTCCTCCGATGGACCACCGCTGGCATCGATCCGCGTGATCGCCACGCCGGCATCGAGTGCGGCGAGCGATGCGGGATCGAACTCGCCCAGCGCCACGCGCTGCACCGACGCGCCCGCCGGCAATGCGATAGGCAGTGTGCGCCGCACCAGCACGGTGCCGCTGTTGAAGAGCGTGACCGATGTGACATCCTGCGCGGCGAGCGGCATCACGGCGCTCATCGCGACTGCAGCGAACAGGAACTGGCGTCCGATCATGGCAACACCTCCATGGCAACGCGCACCGCAATCACCCGCATGAGGAGATAGGTCATTGGCACAGCCAGTCCGGCGTACAGTCTGCCCAGCGTCGACGGTGGCAGGTGCCAGGCGTTCCACGCAGCCACGACGACCGCAGCCACGATCGCCGCCTGCCTGGCCACGCGCCGAGCCCGGGCCATCCTGCGGGTGAGACAACTCGAACACCGGTCTCCAAAACCGATCCCTTCGACAAACTCGCCGCACTCGGCACAGGGAACTTCACGCCACCCGGCGGGCGACGGCATCGCCGAACTCCTTGGTGGTCGCGGTACCGCCCAGATCGCGGGTCCGCACGCGATCCGCCACGATCGTCGCGACAATCGCACGACGGATCCGATCGCCCGCATCCACTTCGCCGATGTGATCGCACAGCATCGCGGCGGCGAGGATCAGCGCCGCCGGATTGGCAACTCCGCGCCACGCAATGTCGGGGGCGGAGCCGTGCACCGCCTCGAAGATTGCCGCGTGCTCACCGATATTGCCGCCCGGCGCCATGCCAAGACCGCCCACGAGACCGGAAATCTCATCGCTCAGAATGTCGCCAAAGAGATTCGTCGTCACGATCACGTCGAACTGCTCGGGGCGCAGCACGAGCTGCATGGCGCAGTTGTCGACGATCAACTCGTTCATCGTCATGCGACCATCGTACTCCTTGGCGATCTCGCGTCCCACATCCAGGAACAGTCCCGACGTGTACTTGAGAATGTTCGCCTTGTGCACCAGCGTCACGTTCTTGCGCTGGTGCCGGAGCGCATACTCGAACGCATAGCGAATCACCCGTTCCGACGCGGCGCGCGTCACAACCGCCACCGACTCGGCCTGCGCGTGCGGATCGTCGCCGAGCGCAACCCACTGCTCGCGTCCGATGTAGAGCCCTTCGAGATTCTCGCGCACGAGGACGATGTCGACGTGATCGAAGCGTCCGCCGGGGATGATCGTCTTGGCCGGACGCACGTTGGCAAAGAGCTCGAACTCCTTGCGGAGCGCCACGTTCACCGAGCGGAAGCCGCTGCCCACCGGCGTCGTAAGCGGCCCCTTGAGCGCAAGGTGCGTGCGGCGCACACTCGCGAGCGTGGCCTCGGGCAACGGCGCACCGGTCGCTTCCACAGCCGCCATTCCGCCCAGCTGCTTGTCCCAGTGAAAGGGCAGACCGGTGGCGGCGAGCACGGTCAGGGTGGCACCGGTGATTTCCGGTCCGATGCCGTCGCCGGGAATCAGCGTGATGTCATACGTCATGAGGTCAGTGCTGGTCGGGAAGAATGTGAGCGATGGTGCTCGCGAGAGCGTCGGCGGCATTGAGCGCCAGACCCACCGGATGGCTGCGCCAGATGACCGCGCCCGTGCGCGTGTCCGCAAGCACATAGGTAACATCGGCGCGGACCGTATCGCCGGGAAGCGTGCTGAAGGTGATGACCGCGGGAATCATGGCAAAACGTTCGGCGTTCATCATCGCCACGTAGCGGCGGAGATAGCCGAGCAGCGGATCAAAGACTGTTTTCATCTTGTCGCCCGCCATCATGTCCTGCCCCATCCGGTCGGGATCGACGAGCATGCCGCCAGCCCTGCGAAAGGCCTTCCGCATGTCGTCCGGCGAAAGCCAGCTCACCGCCGGGCCAAGATTGGTCAGCTGGTCGATGATGATGGAATCGGCCCAGAGCAGCCGGCGCGCACGGTCCACGGGATACCCGGCCGGATGCATCGTCGGCTGGGCCACCAATACATACGTGGTGGGAAGGACGGGAATGTGCTGGCCGGCGATCGCCGCCAGCGAGAGCCCAGGCGCCGGCAGTGGCTTGGGCGGCTTGGAAGGTTTTTGCGCCGCCACTGTCGGGACCACGAAAGTGGCACCGGCCAGAAATGCGACAGTGGCGCGAGTCAGATGGCGGCAAGCGGCGGCGAGGTGTTTCACCCGTCGAAACCTATTCCAGCGAGAGACCGCCGTCTACCACGATCGTCTGCCCGGTAATGTGCCGCGCCGCATCGGAACAGAGAAAGGTGATCACATGCGCCACGTCGTCCGGCTCGGCCAGACGCCCCAGAACCGAACGTTTGCGGGTCCGTTCGATCAGATCCGACGGCAATTGGTCGAGCCGCTCGGAACGGATGAAGCCGGGGGCGACCGCGTTCACATTGACGTTGGAGGGCCCGAGCTCGACCGCTGCAGATCGCGTCAGCCCTTCCAGCGCCGCCTTGCTCGTGGCGTAGCTCGACACGCCGAATCCCGGGCGCGTGGCCTGATGGGCGCTCACATTGACCACTTTCCCCCAGTGCTGCCGGCGAAAGTGCGGCGAACAGGCCGAGAGACAGTTGAAGGCGCCACTGACATTGGTGTCGATGACCGCGTCCCACGCCGCGGAGGAGAGGCGCCAAAGCGCGCCATCGTGCGAGATGCCGGCGTTGTTGATGAGATGATGGACCGCGCCAAAGCGCTTGGCCACCTCACCCACAAAGCGCTCCACCTGTTCGCGGTCGCGCACATCGCACCGTGCGGCGTAGACCTCGACACCCATCGATGAGAGTGCCGTTTCAGTGAGCAGCGCACTCGCCTCGACGTCGCGGCCGTCCATCTCGAACCAGCAGAACGCCACATGGCAGCCCAGCCGCCCGAATTCGAGCGAGATGGTCCGACCCAGGCCGGTGGCACCGCCGGTGATCATCGCCACCTGGCCGGTATGCGCTGGGGTAGCGGTAGCGGGGGCGGGTTCGGTCAGCGTGGCCGGCCCGCCGGACAGCGCAGCGGGTGAGTTGGCCCAAGGCACGGGGCGGCCTTCCGACGAAAATGGCATGGGAAGCGAAGCTATGGGCCGGCCCGGCAACGGGCAAGCCGCAACCCCGGCCGCCACACGTGCATCCTTGTGGCGTTACCATATCCTATACCCGCACACCCGGCCGGAGCCTCTGATGCGCATTCCGACAATCGCCCTTGTTGCCCTGCTCCCGATGGCATTGGTGCAGCCCGTGAAGGCGCAGACCGCGCCCACCCTCGATCTGGGCAAGCGGCTGGCCCGCTCCAAGTACACCTTCGGCAATCTCTACTCGGTGCAGGAACTCGCGGATGGCCGCCTTGTCGCGAGCGATTCCAAGGAGAATGCCTTCCGCCTGGTCGATCTGGCCAAGGGCGACATGGCGCTGATGGGCACCCAGGGCGAAGACCCTGACAACTACCGCTCGGCGCGCGGCATCTATCGCATCGCGGGTGACTCGCTGCTCCTCTTTGACGCGGCGGGGCGTCAGTTCATTCACGTCTCACCCAAGGGCGAAATCACCGGTTACACCAAGCTGCCGGCGCCTTCACCGCGCAGTGGCCCCGTCAATCCCCTCGCCATCGACCTGACCGGCGCGATCTACACGTTGGGCCTCGCAGAAATTGACACCGCGACCAAGACGATCAAGAACACTGTGGGCGTGCGCCGAATTCCCGCCGACGGCGACCAGACGCCGCAGGAAATCGGGCGGATCAATCTTCGCGGCGCCGCGCAGCAGGTCGTGCCGGGGATCAATGTCTTTCCCTACCGCGATGCGTGGGCGTTGCGGAGTGATGGCGTGGCCGCGCGCGTGGTGGCCGACACGTACCAGGTGATCTGGAGCAAGGACGGCAAGGAAATCGGCCGCACCGGACTGCTGCCGTATCAGCCGATCGTGCTGACGCAGGCGGAGCAGCAGGCGTTCCATGATTCCGTGCTGGCCACCTTTCAGACGCAGGTGCAGAGCAGCAATGCCGCGAGTGGTGCGGCGAATGGTGCGGCGGGACCGCCCGCGGGCGGCGCACCAATGATGATCGGCGGCATGGGTGGCGGCGCGCAGACGATCACCTTCACGCGCGGTACGGACGTCAGTGGTGGCGGCGGCGGCGGTGGTGGTGGTGGTGGACAGACGTCCATGCAGTGCACACCGGCCGGTTGCACCTCGAGCGGTGGCGGCGCGCCGGCGCCGCGGGCAATGACCTTTGACCCCTCAAAGCTGCCGTTCAGCGCCTTTCCGGCCAACAAGCCGCCCATGATCGCAACCGCGAACGCCGCCCTCTTTGACACGGAAGGTCATCTCTGGATTGTGCGTGAGCGCGCTCACGGCGATCCGATTCCGCATATCGACATCGTGGCCGAAGGGCGTGGCGTGGTGGCACATGTGAATCTCCCCGAGAAGACGCGAGTCGTGGGCTTCGGCAAGGGTGTGGTCTACCTGGCTCACGCCGATGGGCAGGAGGAGTATCTCGAGCGCTACCCGTTGCCCAAGGTGCAGTAGCCCCTAGCTTCTCTGCATGTCCATTCTGGTCTGGCTGGTCATCAGTGTCGCGGGCGCCGCCGGGTGGGCGGCGCTCGCGCTGCATCGGGGCGAGACGATCAACGCCGCCTGGCTGGTGCTCGCCGCGGTCTGCTCCTACGCCGTCGCCTATCGCTTCTACAGCCGGTTTCTGGCCACCAGGGTCGCGCGTCTCGACGACAAGCGAATAACGCCGGCGCATCGCCTGGCCAATGGCCGCGACTTTGTCCCCACGTCGCGCTGGATTCTCTTTGGCCACCACTTTGCCGCCATTGCCGGCGCCGGCCCGCTCGTCGGCCCGGTGCTCGCCGCACAATTCGGCTATCTCCCCGGCACCATCTGGATCATCGTCGGCGTCATCTTCGGCGGCGCGGTGCAGGACTTCATCATCCTCGCCGGCTCCACGCGCCGTGATGGCAAGTCGCTCGGCCAGATGGCCAAGGAAGAGATCGGGCCATTCACCGGCGTGCTCGCGATGATCGCGATCCTCGCCATCATGGTCATCCTCATCGCGGTCCTGGCACTCATCATCGTCAAGGCACTCGCGCAATCGCCGTGGGGCGTCTTCACCCTGCTCTGCACCATTCCCATTGCGCTCGCCATGGGACTCTGGATGAAAGCGATCCGCCCCGGCCACACGCTCGAAGCGACCGCGGGCGGCGTGGTCCTGCTGCTGTTCGCGCTCGTGGCCGGTGGCTGGGTCGCCGCGTCGCCCACGCTTGGGCCGATCTTCACGCTGAGTGCGACGACGATCTCGTGGGGCCTGATGGGTTACGGCTTCATCGCGTCGGTGCTGCCGGTGTGGCTGCTGCTCGCACCCCGCGACTATCTGTCGACCTTCGTCAAGGTCGGAACGATCTTCGCGCTCGCGGTCGGCATCGCACTGTCGCTGCCCGTCATGCACCTGCCCGCACTCACGCGCTTTGTCGACGGCACGGGCCCCGTGTTCGCGGGCCATCTCTTTCCGTTCTGCTTCATCACCATCGCCTGCGGCGCGATCTCGGGCTTTCACGCGCTCGTCTCCAGCGGCACCACACCCAAGATGCTCGACAAGGAGAGCGACGCGCGGCCAATCGGCTACGGCGCAATGCTGATGGAATCGTTTGTCGCCGTCATGGCAATGTGCGCCGCGTCGATCCTGCAGCCGGGTGTGTACTTCGCCATGAACGCACCGCTGGCGCTCCTCGGCGGCAGCACCGCCGGCGCGGTGCAGGCGGTGCAGCACTGGGGCTTTACGCTGGCGCCGGGCCAGATGGAAGCGCTCGCGCACTCGGTGGGAGAGACGACACTGCTCGCACGCACCGGCGGCGCACCGACGCTTGCGGTCGGCATGGCGCAGATTCTCTCCGGTGCGTTCGGACCATCGCTCACGGCACTCTGGTACCACTTCGCCATCATGTTCGAGGCATTGTTCATTCTCACCACGATCGACGCCGGCACCCGCGTCGGCCGTTTCATGGTACAGGAGCTCGGCGGCTACCTCTGGCAACCGCTCGCGCAGACCTCGTCGTGGCTCAGCACCATTGTGGCGTCGGGAGCGATTGTCGCGGCATGGGGATGGTTCCTGCTGCAGGGCGTCAATGATCCTCTAGGCGGCATCAATTCGCTCTGGCCACTCTTCGGCATTGCGAATCAGTTGCTCGCCGCGGTCGCACTCTCGGTGGGCACCACGCTGATCATCCGGGCGAGCCGAGTGCGGTATGTGTGGGTGACGATCGTACCGCTGGTGTGGCTGCTGGCGGTCACGTCGACCGCGTCATGGCAGAAGGTCTTCGACAAGGACCCGCACCTGGGCTTCCTCGCGCATGCGGCAGACATCGCGACACAGATCACCGCTGGGGCAATCGATCCGGCCAAAGGTGGCCGCTTGATCTTCAACGACCACGTCGATGCCATTCTCTGCGGACTCTTTCTGGTGATTACCTGGGCTGTGGTGGTTGCCTCGGCGCGCGTCTGGCTGCATAGCACCACCAATCCGGGTCCGGTGGCGGCGGCGCACGCGTTGAGCGCGGAGGCCGCATGACGCTGCCGCTCCGTCTCAAGGCTGTGGTGCGCGTGTGCAGGCAGATCGCGGGGATGCCGGACTATCAGGCGTATGTCGCACACCTGGCAGCAGCGCATCCGGAGCGCCCGTTGCCCACGGAACGTGAGTTCTACGAGGAGTTTGTCCGCAGCAAGTACGCGGGTGGCGCCAGCCGCTGCTGTTAGTGCGCGATCAGTGGAGCAGCGTGCCGAATGCGCGGAGGAGAAAGCGCTGGCGGCGCGCCACACCCGTGGAATCGTGGTGCACGACTGCGGTCGCAGAATCCCTGGCGGCCATGTTGAGCACGATCTGGCCGAGAACGGTGGTATCGGCCACCAGTTCCGCGTTGCCGGGCGGCATCCCATTCACCTTGAAGATGTATGCGGTCACATCGAGATACTGCTGCTGCGTCAGCACGCCGGGCGTGTCATCCGGCATGCTGCGGCGGATGTAATCGAAGAGTCGCCGCGCGGTCTTGCCCTGCCACTCCAGGCGAAAATCCGGATTGTCATGCTCCGACGGATCGTGGCAGCGTACGCACTGGGTGCGATAGACGGTGTCACCACGATCGCTCTGTGCCGCGGTATAGACTCCTGCGGTGGCCGCGACGGAATCGGTCTGCGCCCGCAACCCCGGCGCGAAGCTGATCAGCAGCACAAGGGCCGCGGTCCCCGCCATTCCGCCGCGCCCGATCAATGCGAGAGCGCGTAGACGAGGTAGTTGACGCCGAGTTTGTAGCCCTGGTTCGACTGCGTGACGGCGTAGCGGCCCTGACCGGAGAACTCCCAGAAATCGGAGATGTCAGTGTTGAAGTTGATCATCACCATCAGGCGCTTGGTGGGGTCGTTGTCCTGATAGATCCCACGCAGCACCGGGGCGCCGTCGTCATAGCCGCGTGGCAGCATTTCCGGTCCGAACGATGTGATCTCGTAGAACGAATGGAAGATCGGATCCTTGGGGCTCAGGTCGACAATGGTGCCCTGCGGCAGAATGCGCTTCATCGTCTCCTGGAATCCTTCCCAGCCCGTGCCGCCAAAGCGTCCCGGATCGCGGAAGTCGTCGAAGATGATGAAACCGCCCTTGAGGAGATACTTGCGCAGCTCCGTGACTTCCTTGTCGCCCAGCACCCAGAAATCCGCCTCGGCCATGTAGGCCACCGGATACTTGAAGAGTTCCGGATCGTCCATCTGGACGACCTTGCTGTGATCGAGCCGCGGCTTGACCGTGCTCAGCAAATCCATGATCTGCAGCAGGTGGAACTCGGCGTCGGGATAGCCGTGGGCCCAGGCTGGCATGCCCCGGTAGTAGAAACCGCCGGGGCCAGTGACAAAACTCAGGCGCGCAAAGGTGAACTGTCCGCTGTACGGGAGATCCTCGACGGCTGGCTCGTAGGACTGGTAGTCGCGACTGAACCGCTGGGCATGCGCGGGAGTCGCCAGGACGAATGCTCCGGCGGCTGCGGCCACAACGGCCCCGCGTATGGATTGGAACGCGCACTGCATATGGGGAATCCTGCCGGGACACGGGAGTCTGAGCAAGGGTGAGCAGGTTGGAACGGGGTCAGCGTACGGAATCGTCAGCTATTTTCCGTCACTCCCGCTGCACTTTTCACGAAGAGGCGCCCGATGGCATCCACCTCGCGTACAGTCGGCATCGTCGTCACGATCGGCATCCTGGCCGGCGCCGGATTCTACTTCGGGCGGCCATCTCACCGAACCATCGACGCGCCGCCGACCCCGATCGGCGTGATCGTCCACGCCGGCGTCCACGACGTCTCGCCTTCCCTGGCGATACTCGCGGCGCAAGATGGACAGAATTCCGGCGGGGACGCTGAGGCGAATATCGCCGACCAACGCGCCAACAGCTTGCAACCGCCCGACGACGATGATGACAACGCGCAGGGAAGTGCCACCTCTGGCGCGATCGTGTCACCGCCCCGCGGAAATACCGTCGAACAAACCGTCATGGGGACCAAACCCGCCGCACGCCTGGCGTCCGTCATCGAAGGCGCCGGCACCGGCTTTGTGGGTCCGCAGGGCAACGGCCGCGGCGGTCTCGACTACTCACTGGCTGTCGGACCGAATGACATCTTCGAAATCGTCAACACCGGCGGCATCCATATCTGGACCAAGCGCGGCCTCCCCGATCCGAAGACAAAAAAGCCGATGTACGAGACCACGGGCACACCGTTGTACGGTCCCGTGAATGTGCGCACTCTCTGGAAAGGCTTTGGCGGACAGTGCGACACCCGCGGCAGTGGCGACGCCGTGGTGCGCTACGATCAGCTCGCCGATCGCTGGCTTGTGGTCGTCCCGCTTTTTTCGCGGTATCCGCACAAGGAGGGACAACAGCCATATCCGGCGGTGGGAGTGCCAACGGTCAGCGGCAAAGCTCACCCGGGACAACCGGGCGGCGCGGTAAAGCTTGAACCCCCTGACACCGTTGGAACCGGCGCACGCCGCGGCGCGCCGGGCCGAGGCGATACGACAGGACGGGGACGCGGCGCCCGTGGAGGAGACACGACGGGACGTGGTGGACGAGGTGCGACCGATTCAGCAGCACGCGCGCGTGCTGCTGCCGCCGCAGCTCAACAGACGCGCTTTCCCGATGGCACACCGCCGCCGGGCGACACCACGCAAGGCACCTACGGGATGTGTTATGCGGTGAGCACGACATCCGATCCGCTGGGCACCTACTATCGCTATGAATTCATCCGGCCGTATTTCCCCGACTATCCCCGTCCGGCGATCTGGCCCGATGGCTACTACATCCCCACCAGCACGAGCGACAACTTCATCCAGAAGCACGCTTGCGTCGCCGACCGCGCCAGGATGCTCAAGGGGGAGGACGCGACCGAGCAATGCATCGTGATCAATGGCATCCCGTTTCTGAACTTTGCCGATTTCGACGGGAAAACGCTGCCACCGCGGGGCGCGCCAATTCCGGTGCTTGCCGCGGGCGGCAGTCAGTTGCGTGGAATTCTTGAAGACTCGGTGATCTACTCGTGGAACTTCCATGTCGACTGGAACGATCCGACCAAGACGAAGCTGATCGGCCCGGTGCTCATTCCGGTGGCGCCGTATCATTTTCTGTGCGACGGCCAGCTCAAGCAGTGTGTGCCGCAGCCCGAGAACAACACCCGGCTCGATTCCCAGGGCGACAAGCTGATGGCGCGGGTGACGTATCGCAGAATTGGTAATGTCGAGCACGTCATCGCGGCACATTCCGTTAATACATCGCTGCACGGCGGCGGTGTGCGCTGGTACGAGTTCCGCGTGCGCAAGGATCGCGGGCTCGATCTCTATCAGCAGGGCACGTATGCACCGGGACCGCCGTCGGATACGCTGTACCGCTGGATTCCGAGCGCCGTAATGGACAAGTTCGGCAATATCGGCATCGGGTATTCGTTTGGCGGGTTGCCGAACCACGTGGGGATACGCTTCTCGGGCCGCGAACCGAAGGATCCGAAAGGCGTGCTCACGTTCGCCGAGACGGTCATCGAGAATGGCGCGGGATCGCAGACGGCGTCGCGATTTGAGGACTTCACGCAGACGGCGGTGGATCCGGATGATGATTGCACCATCTGGCATGTTGGTGCGTATGTGCGCGCGGGCTCCACGCAGCAGGCGTCGAAGATTGCGGCGCTGAAGATGCCGGGGTGCAAGTAGGGGATTCAATACCGGCGCCCAATGAACAGGCGCGCGCCCAATCCGCCGGTGCGCGCGCTCGTTGTTCATCGTCCATGCAGGACTACTTGAGGAACAGCAACTCCCGATACGTCGGCACCGGCCAGAGATCGGCCGCCACGTTGGTCTCCAGCATGTCGACCGCTTCGCGCAGCTTGACCATCGCCGGGCGCACCTTGTTGCGGATCTGCGTGGCATGCGCGAGCGGATCGTCATCGTGATGCGCCGCGGCGTTCTCCACCACTCCCAGCGCACTCCGCGCATCGCTGACCAGTCCCGTGAACGCTTCCAGTGCTTTCACACTGTCGTCGCAATCGACGCCGGCACCTTCCGTGGCCGTGACCGCACCCGCAAGCAAGGTCTGATGCCGCAGCGCGGCGGGGAGGAACATCGTCCGCGTCATCGTGATCATCATCTCGGCTTCAATGCTCAGCTGCTTGACGTACTTCTCCACGGCGATGTGATAGCGCGACTCCACCTCCGCCTTGGTCAGCACGCCATACTTCTTGAAAAGATCCACCGTCTTCTTGGCCTTGAGGACCGGAAATGCTTCCACTGACTCCTTGAGATGCGGCAATCCGCGCCGCCTGGCCTCGACGTGCCACTCCGACGAATAGCCGTCGCCATCAAAGACGACACGCTTGTGATCGCGAATGATCCGCTTGAGCGCCGCGAGTACCGTGCTCTGGAGCTTGGCCGGCGTGGGATTGGCTCCGGCAGCCTTTTCCAGTTCCGTCGCCAGATCATCCAGCGACTCGGCCACGATGGTGTTGAGAATCGTGTTCGGCCACGCCACCGACGCGGTTGAACCGACGGCGCGGAACTCGAACTTGTTGCCGGTGAACGCGAATGGCGACGTGCGGTTGCGATCGCCTGAATGCCGCGGCAACTGCGGCAGCGTGCGCGCACCAAGATCCAGCGTGCCGCCCTTGAGCGTGCGCTTGGGCAGTCCCTGCTCCACCTGCATCAGAATGTCGGTGAGCATCTCGCCCAGGAAGATCGAGATGATCGCCGGCGGCGCTTCATTCGCACCGAGGCGATGATCGTTGTTGGCCGAGGCGATGCAGGCGCGGATCAGGTCCGCATGCACGTCGACCGCACGGATCACCGCGCAGAGACAGGTAAGGAACTGCATGTTGGTGTGCGTGTCGTCCTGCGGATCGAGCAGGTTCACACCGGTGTCAGTCGCCATCGACCAGTTGTTGTGCTTGCCGCTGCCGTTGACACCGGCAAAGGGCTTCTCATGCAGCAGCGCTTTGAGACCGTGACGATCGGCCACGCGGCGCAGGATTTCCATCAGCACCATCTGATGGTCGCTCGCAATGTGCGAGGTCTCGAAGAGCGGCGCGATTTCGTACTGACCCGGTGCGACTTCGTTGTGACGCGTCTTGACCGGCACGCCCACGCGGAAGAGCTCTTCTTCCGATTCCGCCATGAAGGCGAGCACCCGGGCCGGAATGGCGCCAAAATAGTGGTCTTCGAGCTGCTGGCCTTTGGGCGGCCGAGCACCAAAGAGCGTGCGCTCGCAGGTGACGAGGTCGGGGCGGCTGTAGAAGAGCTCGCGATCCACAAGGAAATATTCCTGCTCCGGCCCCACCGTGGTGATCACGCGTGAGACGCCGGTGTCGGTCCCGAAGAACTTGAGGATCCGCATCGCCTGCTTGGAAAGCGCTTCCATCGAGCGCAGCAGCGGAATCTTGGTGTCGAGCGCCTCACCGGTCCAGGAGAGGAAGCCGGTGGGAATGCAGAGCGTGGTGGCGTTGGCGTTGCGATTGAGGAAGGCCGAGGAAGTGGCGTCCCATGCGGTATAACCGCGCGCCTCGAAAGTGGAGCGCAGGCCGCCCGACGGAAACGACGACGCGTCGGGTTCCCCCTGCGTGAGGTCGGAGCCGGAGAAGTTGTAGATCACGCCACCGGTGCCGTCGGGCGAGACGAGCGAATCGTGCTTCTCGGCCGTGAGACCGGTGAGCGGCTGGAACCAGTGCGTGAAGTGCGTGGCACCCCGCTCCACCGCCCAGTCCTTCATGGTGGCCGCCACGATGTCGGCAATGCGCGGGTCGAGCGGCTCGCCGTGATCAATCGTCCGGAGCAGCGACTTGTAGACCGCCTTGGGCAGGCGCTTCTGCATGACGTTGCGCGAGAAGGCATCGGCGCCAAAGAGGTCGTCGAGGCGGTCGGTCGTGGCGAGCGGCTGGGTCATTGCAGCGGCGTCCTTTCAGACGGTGATCGGGCTGGAAAGGACGCAAAGTAAGCAACGCGTACGGGCGCGCAAGAGATTGTTAGCTGGCTTATATAGTGTTGTTTTGCCGCATCATACCGCTGATTGCGATGCGTATCGCATCAGGATGACAGTAAGTTAGCCGTCTATCTATATCTGACAGATCTCGGGCCTTACCGCCTACCGCGTCAACGCCCACCGCGCGAGCGGCACGCTCAAGCCGCCGCCCTTGAGCGCGTGCCGCACAAAGTCCACCGGATCGCCCCCCACCTCGGCATACCACGCCTGCCATCCCTCGTGCGCCAGGGCCGCTGCCAGCGCGGCAAAGGGCAGCTCGCCCACGCGATGCATCACCCGTCGAGCCTCGGGCTCATCAAGACCGATGATCCCGTGCGTCCGCTCCACCAGCTCCGCAAAGGTTGCGCGCCGCGACTGCAGCAGCAGATCGGCTTCGGCCGCAGCCGCATCGACCAGGGCACAATGCGCCAGCATCAGCCGCTGCGCCGGCGTCTCAAAGATCGGACTGCCCCGGAGCAAGGCCGCAACGGTGCGCCCCCACCCGGCCAGCAGACCGGGCGCCACCAGAATCTGACGCACCACGCGCGGCTGGCTCGCCGCCGCATACGCCAGCATCCGCACCGCGTGTCCCCGCACCGCCATCGCCGCGAGTGACGCGAGGTCATCTGGCGTGGTTGGCGGATCGGGCGCCTCATCACCGACAACGGGCAGGCCGAGGGCACGCAGGCCTTCGCCTACGCGCTGCCACTCGTCGGCCCACACCACCGTCAGCTCGTCAAAATCGGGCTCGGTCATGGTATCGCGGACGCTCGCCACCTGTTCGCGCCAGGCGCCGGGGCCAAGTTCCTCCGCGGCGTTGACCAGGCCGCGCTCGATCCCGGTGCAGCGAAGCTCGAGCACACGAAGGGTGCCCTGCACGCTGCCGGGAGACACGCTGAGCGTCGCCAGACGCGCTTCGACCACATCTTCGCCCACGCCGGCAATGCCACCGGTACGATCATCCGCGCGAAGCCAGTCGAGATGCTCGTTGAGTGCGACCTGCGCCGGCCGCACCGTAGCGGTATCGACATACTCCTCGGCGGCCAGCAGCGCATCGTCGAGCAGCTGCGCCGCGACGCACGCGCTCCAGACGAGAAAGTCCGGTGCGGCGCGCGAATCGCGCCGCGAGCTGGCCAGAAAATCGGGCAGCGCGGTGATGCGATCGTTCAACGCGGCTTCGGCGTCTTCATCCTCCGGCCGGGCGAGCCCCTGCTGGATGGCTTCGAGCGCATGCCGCACGGGCACCGCCGGATCGCCCGATTCCGCGTCGGCCTGCGCGGTCGATTCGATGATGTCAGCGCGAATCGTGTCGAGCAGCATGGTGCGATCGACTTCATCTTCAAAATCGTCGACCTCTTCCAGGTCCTCGATCGCGTTGGCAATGCTGCGGAGGGCCACGGATTCGGTGCGCAACGTGATCGGATCGAACCGGCCAAGCCGATGGGCGGTCTC
>DATAVM010000078.1:0-3477 GCA_036267775.1 Gemmatimonadales bacterium | reverse complement strand
CTTGCGGCTGAGCTCGCCCGCCAGACTCACGTCCGCCGGCATTGGCATGACGCGCACGCGCAGCACCAGCACCGGCGGTGCGTAGTGCACCACCAGTTCTGCGCCCTCGGGCGTCCGCAAGAGCCACATGTCTTCCGCCACCGGCTCCACCGGCAATTCCAGCCGGTCGAGAAAGGAACGGACGTCGTCACGGTTGGTCATCGTACCTCCGAGAGTAACGTACTCCAGCGCGCAATCCAGTTACAGCGTGTCCTTCTCCGTGGGCCGCGCCAGCAGGCGTTCCGAAAAGTCCACCCGCTCTTCGAGCTCGGCCACACGCGCGCGCAACTCATCCAGTTCGCCGTACAGCTCCTGCGGCAGCTCGGCCGGCTCGCTCTGCGCGCGTCCACCGAGGCGCGTTGCGATCGCCTGCCCGATCGGCCCGCGGAGCGCCCACGACCCGCCACCCACTACGGCGAACCAGATGGGGATCGCCGCCGGCCCGATGCGCGCCGTCACAAAGGCGAGGGCGCCAAACGCTCCGATGACCGCGAAGCTGATCCCGGCCCAGACCGCGACGGCCGCGTCTTCTCCTGGCTCTTTAGCCATCAGGAGCGCTCCGTTCCCCTGAGGACCGCGGCATCATGACGCTGCGCGAGCAGGCGTTCGGCAAAGTCGAGCCGGTCTTCCAGTTCCGCCATCCGCTGCTGATCGACGCCCAGATCGGCGAGGTGCGCTTCGACACGATCAAAGTGTCCGGTCACTGGCTCGTCCGGTTGCGAGCGGCTGTCGAGCATGCGTGCAATGCTCTGGCCGATCGCCCCCTTGACCACCATGCCCATCAGGACCGCGCCGCCCACCAGTGCCATGATCGGCAGGACCGGCACCTGAAACGAGCGGCTCTCGTCCATCACGAACGCGAGGAACAGCAGGCTCATTCCAGCCAGGCCAAGCGTCGCGACCACACCCCAGAACCGCGATCCGTTGGTGTTCATCGCGGAGCGCCCGGTTCGGGAAGCGCCGCCACATCCCGCTTGGCAATGACGCGTTCGGCAAAGTCCACCCGTTCCTCCAGTTCCGCGAGCCGGTCCAGATGTGCGTCACTCTCGCCCGTCGTCAGACCACGGTGTTCGAGCTCCGCGAGCCGCGCTTCAACATCAGCTAGCCGACGCTTCAGTGATCCACCACCCGTGACGCTTCCACCTCCACGCCACCAGAGGACGCGGACCACCATGATGCCGCCAACCAGAAACAGCACCTTGAAGGCCGTCTCGAAGAAATTCATCGTGCCTCCGGCAGCCGTTCGCGGACCACGTCGCCCTTGGCGAGCAGACGCTCGGCAAAGTCCACGCGCTCCTCCAGTTCAGCAATCCGGTCGTACTGCGCATTGGTCTCGCCCGATGTCAGCGCGCGGCGTTCGAGTTCATCGATGCGCGTCTGCAGATCGGCGAGCTGGTTCCTGGTGTCGCCGCCCGGACCCGAGATGGCCGAGCCGCGCTTCCAGCCCGTGCGAATGGCCGTCGCCACACCGAAGCACGCTCCCGCCAGCAGAATCACGCCGAGCAACTCCATCGTCATCTTCATGACCGTCTCGAAGTCGCCCATCAGGCCCCCGGCAGCCGTTCGCGGACCACGTCGCCCTTGGCAAGCAACCGCTCCGCAAAATCCAGCCGCTCCTCGAGCTCCGCCACGTGCGCCGATGCCGCTTCAAGTTCCGCCACCCGGTCGCGGAGTTCGGCGACGTCGTCAGCAAGGTGATCGCCACCGTGCCGGCTATCGATCCGCCGTGACCACGCACGCACCAGCGGAAAGGCCAAGGCCGTCGCGAACGAACAGATCATGATGAGAATGACGGCGACGTCCTTGGAATTCACTGCAGCCGCCCCTCGATTCGTCCTTCGTGCCCGCGCGCAAGAATACGCTCCGCAAAGTCGAGGCGCTCGTGCGTCTCCGCGAGTTCGTTGTGCACCTGGTCGAGCTCGCCGCGCAGCTGTTCCACGTCGATCCGCATCTGCTCCAGTTCGCGCCGCGCCGCGGCACCCTTGGTCGCCCCGCTGTTGTGCCGGATGGCATCGGCGATCGCCTGACCAATATCGGTCTTGGCCAGCACCCCGACGAGCCCGAGAGTAAAGACGCCGGTGACGAGAAAGATGAGCGCGAGCACCTGGCCATCCGTCATGCCTGTTTCACCTCATCCGCCGCGGTCCCCTTGGCCAGCAACCGCTCCGCAAAATCCACCCGTTCCTGCAACTCGGATACATCGGTGCGCAGGCGGTCGAGCTCGTCGTATATGGCCGGATCTGTCTCCGCGATTGCGCCCTTGCCGCCGTGCCGGATTCGCTCGGCCAATGCCTTGCCGATTGGCGAAATGGCCAGGAGAAAGAGGGCCACGCCCCCAAAGATGAAGGTCACAGCCAGAATGTCTTCCACGAGCCGCCTTCCCCTTCCCCGGTTCGTTGCACCATACGGAGCATCGAGCCGGTGTGTTTCAGTCGGAAACGATCAGTTTGGAGGATCCAGGACGACTGGCGAGCTACCTATGTCTTCCTGGGTTTGAGCTGCACCAGCCGTTCGCGCGCCAGGCGGCGTCCCGTGGGCGTTGCGGCCAACCCGCCGCCGGCGGTTTCCCGGTACCGGACATCCATTTCGCGACCGATCTCCCCCATGGTATCGACTACCTCGTCGACCGGAATGGGAAATTCGACGCCGGCGAGCGCCATTTCGATACCGGCCAGCGCCATCGCAGCACCGGTGGCGTTCCGATAGACGCACGGAACCTCCACCAGACCGCCGAGCGGGTCGCAGACCAGGCCGAGGGTGCCCTGCATCGTGACGGCAACGGCGTGCATCGCCTGCCGCGGGGTGCCCCCCATCAACTGAACACCGGCCCCCGCCGCCATCCCGGCCGCGGCACCAGTCTCGGCCTGACAGCCACCCTCGGCGCCGGAAAGCGACGCGCGCACGGCGACCACAGCACCGATCAGTCCTGCGGCGGCCAGCGCCAGCACCAGATCGCTGTCACTCATGTGGTGCCGGCGTGAGAGGCCGAGGAGCACGCCGGGAAGAACGCCGGCGCCACCTGCGGTCGGTGCGGCGACGATCACCCCCATCGCCGCGTTGACTTCCTGCACCGCGAGCGCGGCGGCGAGCGCATCGGTAAAGACCGTGCCGGCCAGCGGACCGCTGCCCTGGGCCACGCGAGCAGCGTCGCCGCCCACGAGCCCGGACACGCTGTGCAGATCTCCCACCAGGCCGCGCTCGACGGCACCGCGCATCACCTCGAGTGCCCGATGCAGCGCACTCTCGATCTCATCGCGGGTGCGCAGTCCTTCGGCCGCATCGGTGCGCAGCGCGAGTTCGCCGAGCGACAGGTTCTCGGCTTCGGCCGCGACCACCGCGTCCAGCAACGAGTCGAACATCAGGACACCCGCTCGATCACGCGCATGGTCTTGAGCGCGGACAGGCGCTGCAGATTCTCGAGCGCGATCGGACTGAGCT
>DATAVM010000077.1:0-4264 GCA_036267775.1 Gemmatimonadales bacterium | reverse complement strand
ACGGCAAAGCGCTCGGCGGCATCCGGTGCGACGGGACGGGATTGGCCGTCCAGAAGTGCTCTTGCGTCGCGAAAGAGCCAGGGATTGCCGAACGACCCGCGGCCAATCATCACGCCTGCGCACCGGGTGTGATTGTGCATGCGAAGCACGTCATCAGCCGTCTCGATGTCGCCGTTGCCAATGACCGGAATATCGAGTGCTTCGACGACCGCGGCGATCTCGTCCCAGTTGGCGGCGCCCGAAAACATCTGCGTGCGAGTGCGCGCGTGCAGGGTGAACGCCTTGGCGCCGGCGTCCTGCATCCGGAGCGCGATGCCCACCGGGTCGCGGCTCTCGTCGGACCAGCCGCTCCGGGTCTTGACCGTCAGCGGGAGATGCGTGGCGGCGACACACGCCCGAATGATCCGCTCGACCAGCTCAAGGTCCCGCAGGCACCCGGAGCCGCCGTTCCGCTGAACGACCTTCTTGACCGGGCAGCCAAAGTTGATGTCGATGAAATCGGGGTGATACGTCTCGGTGACCAGGGCGGTGGCCTGGGCCATGGCCTCCACGTCGGCACCATAGATCTGGATGCCGATGGGCCGCTCGATCTCGTCGAATTCGCAGCCCTCGAGCACCCGTCCGATCCGGCGACGGATCGCTTCCGAGTTGAGGAATTCGGTGAGGACCACATCCGCCCCGTGCCGGCGGGCGATGCGGCGAAACGGCGGCTCCGAGATCCCGGCCATTGGGGCCAGGAAGAGCGGGACGTCCGATCCGGTACCATACGGAAAGACCATGGCCACAATCTAGGTCGGCGGTCCGTTGAACGGTACGCGGTCCCCCGTTAGCCTTCCCCGCGCCATGGCCCTTCGCGACTTCTTTGCCGCCGACTCGATCGGACTCGATCTCACCGCCACCACCAAGAACGACGCCTTGGTGGAAATGGTGGCCCTGCTCCATGTCGAGCCAGGTACGGCAGACACGCTTCTCAAGGTCCTCCAGCGACGCGAGCAGCTGGGCTCGACCGGCGTGGGCCATGGCATCGCCATTCCGCACTGCCGCTCGTCGGTGGTGCCCAAGTTGCGGCTGGCCTTTGGGCGGGTGCCTGGCGGTCTCGCCTACGACGCGATCGACAACGCGCCAGTCCACAATCTCTTTCTGATTGTGGCCCCGCCGATCGAAGTGTCGAACCAGTATCTGCCGGTGCTGGGTCAGTTGGCGCAGTTTGCCAAGGGCAACGATATCCCCGGCCGATTGGCGTGCCTGGAAACTCCCGAGGATTTCTTCGCGCTGCTCGACGAGAAAGGCGCCTGAGCGCTATTCCCACTCGATCGTGGCGGGTGGCTTGGTGCTGATGTCGTAGACGACGCGATTGACGCCGCGCACTTCGTTCGCAATCCGGTTGGAAATCGTCGCCAGCAGATCCGGTGGAAACGGAAACCATTCCGCCGTCATGCCATCGCGTGACGTGACCGCACGGAGACCCACGACCTGGTCGTAGGTGCGGAAGTCGCCCATCACACCCACGGTGCGAATCGGCAGCAGCACCGCAAATGCCTGCCAGATCTGATCGTACAGTTCGGCGGAGCGAATCTCCTCGATGAAGATGGCATCCGCCTGGCGCAGAATATCGAGCTGGTCGCGGGTCACTTCGCCCAGAATGCGAATGGCGAGACCGGGCCCAGGGAACGGATGCCGACCGACCATCTCTTCCGGCAGCCCGAGCTCGCGTCCCACCTGCCGCACTTCGTCCTTGAAGAGTTCGCGCAGCGGCTCGATGAGCTTGAACGGCAGGCGCTCCGGCAGGCCGCCCACGTTGTGGTGCGTCTTGATAGTGACCGATGGCCCGCCGCGCGGCGAGAACGATTCGATCACATCGGGATAGAGTGTGCCCTGCACCAGGAACTGCACACCGGTACCCACAGCGCGCGCTTCCTGCTCAAAGATGTCGATGAAGCGATGCCCGATCCGCTTGCGCTTGAGCTCCGGATCCGACACGCCTGCAAGATCGGCGAGGAAGTCCGTCGACGCATCAACGGTACGGAGATCGATCCCCAGATTGCGGCGGAACGTCTGCTCCACCTGCGTGCGCTCATCGAGACGCAGCAGACCATGATCGACAAAGATGCAGGTGAGCCGGTCGCCCACCGCGCGATGCACCAGTGCCGCCGCGACGGAAGAATCGACACCGCCTGACAGTCCGCAGATCACGCGCGCGGTGGGTCCGACCTGTTCGCTGATCTTGGCGACGGCCGCGGCCACAAAGTGCTCGGACGTCCAGTCAGGCGTGCAGCCGCAGATGTCGAAGAGAAAGTTGCCAAGGATTTCGCCGCCGCGCGGCGTGTGCGCCACTTCCGGATGAAACTGAACGGCAAAGAGCGGTGCGTCGCGATGCTCGATCGCGGCAATCGGCGAATTCTCGCTCGACGCGGTCACAGTCCAGCCCGGCGGCACCTCTTCGACGTGATCGCCGTGACTCATCCAGACCGGCGTGGTGGCACCGGCGGCAAAGCCGCGGAAGAGGCGGCCGCCCTCGATGCGCACGTCGGCGCGACCGTACTCCTTGCGCGCCGCGGGCACCACGCGCCCGCCGGTGAGCTGGGCCAGTACCTGCATGCCGTAGCAGAGTCCCAGGACCGGAAAGCCCAGTCCCAGCAGTTCGGGCTGCGCGGTCGGCACGCCTTCATCGTAGATCGAGTTGGGGCCGCCCGAGAGAATGATCCCCTTGGGCTGCCAGCCTTTGATCCATTCGGCGTCGCGCGATGGCGGATGGATCTCGCAGTAGACGTGCTGTTCGCGAATGCGTCGCGCGATCAGCTGGGTGAACTGCGAACCGAAGTCGATGATGAGGATGCCATCGGGGTGATTCAAGATGGCTCCGCTGCAAAAGGGTCGGCCACTTCGGCCGCAAAGAGATCCACCAGACGTTCGCGCGGGCGAATGACCGCCCAGCGGCCGGGCTCGACCAGCACTTCCGCGGCCCGTGCGCGCGAATTGTAATTCGAGCTCATTGCAAAGCCATACGCGCCCGCACCCAGCACGGCGAGCAGATGACCACCACTCACCGGCGGCAGCAGGCGCTCGTGCCCAAGAAAATCGCCGGTCTCGCAGACCGGACCCACCACATCGGTCGGAACGGGATCGCCAGGCACCATCTCGACCGGCACGATGTCATGCCAGGCCTTGTAGAGCGCCGGGCGGATCAGGTCATTCATGCCCGCGTCGACGATCGCGATGTCGCGGCCGCCCGAATGCTTGCGATAGACAACGCGCGTGAGCAGCACGCCGGCGTTCCCTACCAGGTAGCGTCCCGGCTCGGTGTGAATAGTGCAACCGCTTGCCAGCAGTTGGTCGCGAAGTGCTGCGATCCACTCTGCCGGTGCCAGCGGCGACTCATCGCGATAGCGAATCCCGATTCCGCCGCCCACATCGAGTGTGTCGGGGGCGTGCCCCGCAGCGCGGACCTCTCCCAGCAGCTCGAGCAGGCGCGCGATCCCCGCGGACCAGGGTGCCGTCTCCAGCAGTTGCGAGCCGATGTGCATCGCGAGCGCACCCAGGCGCAATGCCGGCGCGTCTTCCAGGATCGCGAGCGCCGCGCCGATCTGGTCGATCGGCACGCCAAACTTGAGACCGCCCTTGCCGGTCGAGATGTACGGGTGCGAATCAACCGTCACATCGGGATTGACGCGAATGCCCACGGTCGCGCGAGCACCATGCAGATCGACCAGCATGGCCAGCCGGCGCAACTCGTCGAGCGATTCGACGTTGATATGGCCCACGCCGGCGGTCACCGCGGCAAGCAGTTCCTCGTCCGACTTCCCCACCCCGCTGAAGACCACATGGGACGCAGGAAATCCGGCAGCGAGCGCCCGCAGCAATTCGCCACCGGACACGATGTCCGCGCCCGCGCCGAGCTGATGGAGGAGTCGGAGAATGGCGAGATTGCTGTTGGCCTTGACCGCATAGCAGATGCGGTGCGGCAGCGCACCGAACGCACCGTCGAGCGCCAGAAATCGGCGGCGAATGCCCGCCGCGTCGTACACGTACGCCGGCGTGCCGATCTCTTCGGCAATGTCCGCCAGCGGGATTCCCGCCATGGCGAGCGCACCATCCACGGCGCGTGCCAGGCCGCACTCGGCCAGGTGCGTGTCTAGTACGCCCGGACCCACAGCGCTTCAAACTTGGCAGGACGTCCGGTCCAGATGCATGTCGTCGGTGAGTCGGCGGATCGAAACTCGGGATCCGGCAGACAGCGAATCGTCGCCTTGGTCGCTTCCTTGAT
>DATAVM010000076.1:0-21838 GCA_036267775.1 Gemmatimonadales bacterium | reverse complement strand
GGCGGCTTCGGGTTGCAGGAGGTGTATCAATGGATGGGCGATCGCTTTACCGGCGTGCTCAACGGCATTGATCAGGAGGCGTGGAATCCCGCGCACGACCGCGAAATCGCGGCGATGTTCACCGTCGACAACGTCGAAGGCAAGCGCGCGTGCAAGGCCGAGATGCAGCGGCGCTTCGGATTGCCGGAGAATCCATTTGTGCCGCTCGTGGCACTCGCGGGCCGGATGGTGACGCAGAAGGGTCTCGACATCGTGGTCCGGAACCACGCACTCTTTCACCTCGCGGCGCAGTACGTCTTCCTTGGCAGCGGCGATCCGCGGCTGGAGCAGGCGCTGCAGCACTTGCGCGCGGCCATGCCGCATCGCGTGGGGGTCGAGACGCGCTTCTCCGACCCGCTCGAGCATGTGACGATCGCCGGCGCGGATCTCTACATGATGCCGTCACAGTATGAGCCCTGCGGCCTCACGCAGATGCGAGCACAGCGCTACGGCACGATTCCGGTGGCGCGGCGCGTGGGCGGCCTGGCCGATACGATCGACGACGGCGTCACCGGATTTCTCTTTGACGCATTCGATGAGCGCGCCCTCGTCGGCGGCATGTGGCGCGCGATGACCGAGCATCGCTCGGCCCGCGCCTGGCGCGAAATGCAGCGCGCCGCGATGCAGCGCGATTTCAGCTGGGATCGCGTGGCCGAGCGGTATCTCGACATCTATACGCGGGCGATTGCGCGCGCCGCGGAGCGCTCGGAGTGAATCTCCGTTTTGTCCTCACCTTGCACAGCCATCTGCCGTGGGTGCTCCACCACGGGCGCTGGCCGCACGGTTCGGATTGGCTCTGCGAGGCCGCACTCGACAGCTATCTCCCGCTCGTTGCCGTCCTCGATCGCCTCGAAGCCGAAGGCGTGCCCTCGCCGATCACGCTGGGGATCACGCCGATCCTGGCCGCGCAGTTCGCGCATCCGTCGTTCCGCGACGAGCTCGACGCCTATTTCCAGCAGCGTCTTCTCACGCTGGAGAAGGCGCCCGCATCGCTCGCCGCGTCGGGCGATCTCCATCTGCTGCCGCTGATCGAGTTCTGGCGCGCACACATCGAAGCGCTCCGCGCCACTTGGCACCGCATCGAATACGATCTGATCGGCGCATTCCGCCGGCACGCGCAGGCCGGTCGCATCGAGTTGATCTCATCGGCTGCGACGCACGGTTTTCTCCCGCTTCTCGCGCGCGACGAGAGCATTCGTCTTCAGCTGCTCACCGGCCGCGCCGAGCACGTGCGCCATTTTGGCGACGTCCCCGCGGGCTGCTGGGTGCCGGAGTGCGCCTACCGTCCGCGCGGGCCGTGGCAGCCGCTGCCGAGTGCGCCAAAGCAGGCGATGCGCCGGGGGATCGAGGATCATCTCCAGCATGCCGGGTTCCAGTGGTTCTTTGTCGACGGACACCTGGTGGATGCAGGCGAAGCGACCGACATCTACGGCGGCTCGACGCGACCGCGCACCACCTCCAAGCGGTCGCCGTACCGCGCGTATCAGGTGGGACGCGCCGTTCGCGGCAAGAAGGTGAGCGTGTTGGTGCGTGATCCGGAAGCCACGGCCCAGGTATGGAGCCGGCACGGCGGCTATCCAGGCGATGTGCGTTATCTGGAATTTCACAAGCTCTATCCGGGCGGCCTCAAGCTCTGGTCGGTGACCGATCATTCCGGCGACCTTGGCGCCAAGCAGCCGTACCAGCCGGCCACCGCGGAAGACGCGGCGTTGACACACGCCGGCCATTTCCGCGACATGCTCGACAGCATTGCCGGCCATGCCAGCAAGAAGGATCGCGCGGTCGTCGCACCGTTCGACACGGAGCTCTTTGGTCACTGGTGGTTTGAAGGAATGGATTTTCTCTTCGACCTGTACCAGATCTTCGTGGGCGATGCGGTGATCGCGCCCTCGACCGCTGGTGCCGCGCTCGCCGCCTCGCCACCAACGACCGCGCTTCGCATGAGCGCAGGTTCCTGGGGCGCCGACGGCGACTTCTCCATGTGGCTCAACGACGAGACCGCGTGGACGTGGGAACGGCTGTGGCCGCTCGAAGAACGCTTCTGGAATGTGGTCCCGGCCGCGATGCGCCGGATCGAGGCCCTCCCCATTCTCGAACAGGCCGCGCGGGAGCTGCTGCTCGCGCAGTCATCCGACTGGCAGTTCATCATCTCCACCGGTGCCGCGGGCGACTACGCCACCGAGCGATTCAACCAGCACTGCGACGCGCTCGAGCGGCTGCTCGCGCCGCTGGAGCACCCCGAGCTCGATCTGGCCAGCACGCGCGCCTTTGCCGCCGCGCTCGAACGCATCGACGGACCCTTCCCCGATCTGATCGGCGCCATCGCGGCCGCCTCCGACGTCACGGCGCCCTGAGACTCATGCACCGTTTCATTGTACACGGGCACTTTTATCAGCCGCCCCGCGAAGAGCCGTGGCTCGATCTCGTTGGCCGCGAACCGACCGCCGCACCGGATCACGACTGGAACAGTCGGATCACACGCCAGTGCTACGCGCCGCTCGCGGAAGCGCCGGTGTTCGATCACGGCGAGCGGATCCGCCGGGTGATCAACGCGTATGCGTGGACCTCCTTCGATGTCGGCCCCACGCTCTTTCGCTGGCTCGACAGCCATGCGCCGCGCGTGCGCGACGCCATCATCGCCGGCGACCGTGCCGCGCGCGAGCGCCTGGGGTTTGGCAACGCGATAGCGATGCCGTACAACCACGTGATTCTGCCGCTCGCGTCGCGCCGCGACAAGATCACCGAAGTCCGTTGGGGGATCCGTGACTTTCGCGCGCGCTTTGGCCGCGACCCTGAGGGGATGTGGCTTCCCGAGACCGCGGTCGACACCGAGACCTTGAGCGTGCTGGCGCAGGAGGGCATTCGGTTCACCCTCCTCGCGCCCCATCAGGTGCGCCACGCGCCGCGCTGGGGACGTGCCGGTCGCTGGCGCGGCCCCGACGGCGAATCGCTCGCGATCTTTGTCTACGACGGACCACTCGCACAGGCCGTGGCGTTCAGCGACATCACTCGCGACGCGGATCGCTGGCGCACCACGATGTTGAGTGCACCGCTGGCCGACGACGGCGGTGCAACGATCGTCTCCCTCGCCACCGATGGCGAGACGTTCGGGCATCACCATGCGTTTGGCGACCTGGGCCTGGCCGCCCTGATCGAGCAGAGCGAAGGCGAGCTCACCAACTTTGCCGCAATGCTCGCCGCGCTCCCGCCAGTGCAGGACGTCCAGATCATCGAGCCGACATCGTGGAGCTGTCCGCACGGCGTCGAACGCTGGCGCAGCGACTGCGGCTGCCGCATGGAGCCGGGAACACAGCAGCAATGGCGAGCGCCGTTGCGGCAGGGCCTCGAAACACTCGCGGCGAGTCTTCATCAGGCCGTGCGTGCGGCGTGGTCGGCCGGCCTTGGCGATCTCGACGCCATGCGCAACGACGCGGGCCCCGAGTTGGTCGGTGCCGCGGCGCTGCCCACCGACGCGCGCGTCCTGCTGGAAATCGAGCGGCACACGCTGGCGATGTTCACGTCGTGCGCCTGGTTCTTTGATGATCTCGCGCGCCTGGAGCCGCGCATCGTGCTCCGTCACGCGGCGCGGGCACTCGACTTTCTCCCCGCTCCACTCGCCGCCACCTTCGAAGCCACCCTCCTCGGCACGCTGGCGCACGCGCACAGCAACGATCCCGCGGCGGGAGACGGTGTGGCGATCTGGCGCCGCGACATCCGCGGTGCGATCCATGGTGGCGCACGCCTCGCGGCTGCGATCGCCGCCATCCGCGATTTTGCTCCCGACGCAGTGGGCGACGTCACGCTTCCGTCGTATACCTGGCGCAGCGAAGGCGATGACATCGTCACCGCGCACACGCGTACCGGTCACGAGGATCGCTGGCGTACCGTAACGGACACCCCTGGCCTCGTCGCACGCCAGGTCGTGGTCACCGGCACCGGAACCGCCGAGCCGCTGACTGTGCTTGCCAGCGATTATCCCGAGCCGCTGCGCGAGCTGCTGCTGCGCTTTGCCCGGCCGGTGGTGCTCGACGCCGCCCTGTCCGCGGAGAGTCGCGCCGCACTCCGCGACGGCATGGTCGACGCCGCACTCGCGCGCGATCTCGCTCTCGACGGCGCGTGGCAGCTGGTGATGCGCGACGGACTCGACGCCGCCGATACTGTGGTGCATGGCGTGCTCGATCTCTTCGATCTCGATGCCGTGCCGCTGACGACGCCCGCCCGGGCCGAAGCGTTCCTGCGGCTCGCCGGGTTGCCGCAGTCACCCGCGCGCGTGCGGCTCGCGGACCGTCTTGGGTTGGCCATTCCCGGACCGGAGCTTTGATGAACGCACCGCTCCGTTTCTGCTTTGGTCTGCATCTGCATCAACCAGTCGGCAACTTTGACTGGGTCTTCGAGCAGCACCTGGAAGAGGTCTACCGGCCGCTGCTCAACGCCCTGATGGCGGGCGAAGTGTGGCCGGTCGCAATGCACATCTCCGGACCACTCCTCGACTGGCTCGAAGCCCACGCCCCGGCCTTTGTCGACGAGATTGGCGAACATGTCGCCGCCGACCGGCTTGAACTGCTCGCAGCAGGGCACGACGAGCCGATCCTCGCCGTGCTGAGTCGCGCCGACCGCCTGGAGCAGATCGCGCGGCACCGCGAACATCTTCGCCAGCGCCTGGGCGCCGACGCCCGGGGACTCTGGCTCACCGAACGCGTCTGGGAGCCTTCTCTCCCGGAGGACCTCGCAGAGGCCGGTATCCGCTTTGTGCTGGTCGACGATCGACACTTTCGCGTGACCGGCTTTCCGGCAAACCAGCTGCATCGCCACTTCACCACCGAGACCGGCGGCAAGCGTGTCGGCGTTTTCCCGATCGACGAGAAGCTCCGCTATCTCGTGCCATTTCGGCCCCCGGCAGAACTTGCCGAGTACTTTCGCACGTTGCGCTCCGAGGGCGCCGATGTCGCGATCCTCGCCGACGACGGCGAGAAATTCGGCGGCTGGCCCGGCACCAGAAAGTGGGTCTACGACGACGGCTGGATGAACGCCTTTGCCGGGACCCTGCGCGAGTTGCGCGACCGTGGCGAGATCGCTCTTACGCGCTTTGAAGATGCGCTCGAGCGCACGCCGTCTGGCGGCCTCGCCTATCTCCCATCCGCGTCGTACCGGGAGATGGAAGGATGGTCGCTGCCGCCCGACCCCGCGCGCGCCCTGCTCCGCCTGGAGCGCGACTGGGGCGACGCGCGCCTCGCCGGTGCGGAAGGCGGTCTCCTCCGCGGCGGCCACTGGCGGCACTTTCTCGCCAAGTACCCCGAATCCAATCGGATGCACAAGGCGATGCTGGCGCTTTCCGCGTTGTCACGCGACCGCGGCGATCCCGCCGAAGCGCGCCGCGCCATCGGGCGGGCCCAGTGTAACGACGCGTACTGGCACGGCGTCTTTGGCGGACTCTACCTGCCGCACCTTCGTTCCGCGATCTGGACGGAGCTCGCGCGCGCGGAAGCGGTACTGCGTGCAGGCGAAGCGCCGGCGGTCGAGCAACTCGACTTTGACGGCGACGGCCGCGCCGAGCTCTGGGTACACGCCGACACCTTCAGCGCGCTCGTCGCACCCGCCCGCGGTGGCGCGGTCGAGATGCTCGTCGACTTCGCATCCGGCGTCAATCGCGTCGATGTCATGACGCGCCATCGCGAAGCGTATCACGAGCCGCTCGACGGCACGGTCGCTACCGGCCACGGCGACAGCGGCCACGACGCCACCGGCGCGCCTTCGATCCACGACGGCGAGACCGAACTCGCCGAGCGCCCGGCCACCGACCGCGAGACCCGCGCGTGGTTTGTCGACCGCGTGCTCGCGGCGACCGCGTCGCGCGAGGACTTTATCGCCGGCACCGTCCCGACATTGCGCAGCTGGAGTGACGCCCAACTCAACGCCGAATGGCGCACCGCTCCCGAGCACGCTGCCGTGCATCTCTTTGGCAACGGCCTCACCAAGACCATCCGCTTTGACCGCGATGGCACGGTCACGGCCGAATGGGAATGGGACGCGACCGTGGGCAATGCGGCGGGCGAAGGGTGGTTCAGCACCGAGATCTCGATCGCGGGCTATGTCGACTTTGAAGCGCCCGATGCCGCACTCTGGAGCTATCCGATCGAGACCGTGGCCAAGAGCGAAAAGGGCTTCGATCGCACCGTACAGGGCACCGCCGCGGTCTTCCGCTGGCCGCTCGCGGCAGGCCGCGCCAAGGTCACCGCCCGCCCCACCTGACGCCTTCCGCCCGCACTATCTTTCGGGCAGAATGACCACAACACCTCGCATCGTTCGTGTCGGCCTGGTTCAGCAGCGCGTGGGAGCGGATCCTGCCGCCAATCTCGCGCACGCCATCGACGGGATTCGCGACGCGGCGAGCCGCGGCGCACAGCTCGTCTGCCTGCAGGAGCTCTTTGCATCGTGGTACTTCTGCCAGCGCGAGGACCACGACTTCTTCCGTCTGGCCGAAGCGATTCCGGGCCCGTCCACGGAACGCCTTTCCGCCATCGCGCGCGAGCTCGGCGTGGTGATCGTCGCCTCGCTGTTCGAAAAGCGCGCCGAAGGTCTCTATCACAACACCGCCGCGATCATCGACGCCGACGGCACGTACCTCGGCAAATACCGGAAGATGCACATTCCGGATGATCCGCAGTTCTATGAGAAGTTCTATTTCACGCCCGGCGATCTGGGATTTCGCGTGTGGGATACGCGCGTTGGGCGCCTTGGCGTGCTGATCTGCTGGGATCAGTGGTATCCCGAAGCCGCACGCCTCACGGCGATGCAGGGAGCCGAGATTCTGCTGTATCCCACGGCGATCGGCTGGCTGCCGCCGGAGAAGGTGGAATACGGCGAGCGTCAGCAGGCCGCGTGGGAAACGATGCAGCGGAGCCACGCAGTGGCCAACGGCTGCTTTGTCTGCGCGGTCAACCGCACCGGACATGAGATTCTGCCGGGCAGCGCACCCGACGCACCCGGCATCGAGTTCTGGGGCGGGTCGTTCGTGGCCGATCCGGGTGGCCGCGTGATCGCCCGCGCGGGGCAGGAAGAAACCGTCCTCGTGGTCGATTGCGACCTGTCGCAGGTGGATACGGTGCGCACGCACTGGCCGTTCCTGCGCGACCGCCGGATCGACGCGTACGGCGGATTGACCCAGCGCTACCTTGACTGAAACGCCCGCACGGCGGGGCTTTCGCATGCCCGCCGAATGGGAGCGCCACCGCGGCACCTGGCTCTCGTGGCCGCACAAGGAAGCGTCGTGGCCGGGGATGTTCGAAGCGGTCCCCGCAGTCATCGCGCAGATGGTGCGCGAGTTGGCCACCGGCGAGATGGTGCACATCAACGTCGCCGATGCCGCGATGGAAGAATCCGCCCGCGTCGCGATTCGCGCGGCGCGTGCACATCCCGATCGCGTGCGCTTTCATCATCACGCTACCAACGACGCATGGTGCCGCGATCACGGTCCGATCTTTCTCGATCGCGCCCAGCATGGCCGCCACGAGCAGCTCATTCTCGACTGGGGCTACAACGCCTGGGGCAACAAGTATCCGCCGTTCGATCTCGACGACACCATCCCCACGCGCGTCGGTGCAGAGCTTGGCGTGCCGGTCGAGTATCCCGGCATGATCCTCGAAGGTGGATCGATCGACGTGAATGGCCAGGGCACACTGCTCACCACGACGTCGTGCCTGCTCAATCCCAATCGCAATCCCGAGCTCTCGCAGCGCGATATCGAACAGCGCCTCTGCGACTGGCTCGGCGTGACCAAGGTCCTCTGGCTTGGCGACGGCATCGTGGGCGACGATACCGACGGGCACATCGACGATCTGTCGCGCTTTGTCGATGCGCAGACGATCGTGACGGTGGTGGAAGAGGATCCGCGCGACGAGAACCACGCGCCGCTTGCAGACAACGCCGCGCGGCTGCGTCGCATGACCGATCAGAGTGGCCGGCCATTTCGCGTGATCGATCTGCCGATGCCGCCGGCGCTGAGTTACGACAATCAACGCGTGCCGGCGAGCTACGCCAATTTCTATATCGCCAACGACGTCGTGCTGCTTCCCGGGTACGACGCGGCGACCGATGAGAAGGCCCGCAGCGTGCTGCAAGGCCTCTTTCCCAGTCGGCGTGTGGTGGTCATCGACTGCGGGGTGCTCATCTGGGGACTCGGGGCCTTTCATTGCCTGACGCAGCAGTGGCCGGAATAGCGGCCGTTCCAGGATGTTGCGGCGGTGCAACCTTCGCCGGGTGCGCCGCGTCCAACGAGACGTGACCACGCATGCAATGACGCTCACCACGCCGGTCGGCGGCAACGCCGCGATCGATTCAGAAGCGCTCGACGCCCGCCGCGCCGCGCAGGGCGACGAGCGTGCGTTCGAACGGCTGTACCGCCGGCATGTGGCGCGCATCCACACTCTGGCCCGCCGGATGGCGGGCCCCGACGCCGCCAACGACGTCACGCAGGATGTCTTTGTCCGCGCCTGGGACAAGCTCGGTTCGTTCCGGGGCGAGAGCGCCTTTGGCACCTGGCTCTACCGGCTGGCCATCAACGTGGTGCTGACGCGTCGGCGGAGCGAGAAGAGTGCGCGGGGGTGGCTCATGGATGATGACACCGTGCTTGAGACCCGGCCGGCGCGGCAGCATCACCCGGCGGTCGCCATCGATCTTGAGAACGCGATTGCGCGCCTGCCGGACGGCGCCCGCCAGATCTTTGTGCTGCACGATGTGGAGGGATGGACGCACGAGGAAATCGCCGCCCAGCTGTCGCTCGTCCCGGGCACGTCCAAGTCGCAGTTGTCGCGCGCCCGCGCGGCGTTGAGGAGAATGCTCGATGGACATTGAATCACGTGACACCGATCCGGTCCTCGGCCGGGCAGTCGCAACCCTGCGCGACACGCCGCCCGGCAACGATCTGTGGCCAGGCATTGCCAGCCAGATGGCGCCGCGCGTCCCGCGGGGAACACTGCTGGTGCGTTGGCCGGCGGCTCTCGCCGCCGGTCTCGTGGTCGCGGTGGCCTCCGCGGGCGGCACGGCCGTGTGGCTTCACGCGCATGCGGTACCGGCGCCCGTCACAACAGTCGCGGCCACGGGCACACCCGCGGTCCGGGCGAGCCTGATCCCGGCGGACACCGCACTCGCGCATGCGATCGTCGATCTCGAGACCACGGTGCGCGCCAACATGGCGAGCGTTGATCCTGCCGCGCGCGCGAGCATCACCAAGGGACTCGCCGCGCTGGATGGCGCAATTGCCGAAGCGCAGGCGGAGCGGCTGGCCACGCCCGACGATCCGCGGGCCGCGCGCTATCTCACGTCGACACTGCGGCGGAAGCTCGATCTGCTCCGCACCGTTTCGCAGCTCACCCGACAGTCGTCCTGAGCGGAGGAATCTGATGCCCATTGCCCTGCTTCTTGCCGCGGTGCTTCGTCACACCGATCCCGACACGACCATCCATATCGCGCGCGGTTCGTCGATCGAGATCAACTCGGCCAGCAATGCCGTCGTGGTGCATGTGGGAACCGGAGACGTGGTCACCGTGCACGGCGCGAGCAGCGACGTGAATGGTCACACGCTGGAAATCGGCAGTCCGCGCGGGCACGGCCGCAACCGGCACGCCGACGATAGCGACGAGGGCACCATCAATGTGACCGTGCCGGCGTGGGTCGAGCTCGAAGTCAGCGCCGTCGAGGGCGATCTCACCTTTGACGGCGCACCGGCGCATCTCAAGGGCGAAACGGTGAACGGCAACATCAAGCTCACCGGCGGAAGCGGCACAGCGGAGCTGACCACCGTCAACGGCACGATCACCGTCACGGACTTTCGCGGAACCGCACTGTCACTCAACTCGACGAACGACGACATCAACGTCACCGGCGCCACCGGCACGATCGACGTCGACGACGTGAGCGGCAACATCGCGCTGCGCGATATCCGCTCGAGCAACGCCAGCGCCAATACCATTACCGGCAATGTGCTCTTTGACGGACCGCTCGCCGCCGACGGGAACTACGACTTCGAGAGTCACAACGGCGACGTCACCCTGTACGTGGCCGCCGATGTGAGCGCGCGAATGAAGGTCACAACCTTCAACGGGATGTTCAACAGCGCCGACATTCCAGGCACCACCTTGGGCGGGCGGGCACCGGCCACGGGCAAGAACCATCACGACGCGGATCAGGAGCAGGATTTGACGGTGACCTACGGCCGCGGTGACGCGCACGTCACCGTCGACAGCTTCAACGGTGACGTGACGGTCAAGCGCGGTCCGGCGCCGCGCCCCAGGCACTAGTCCGGCGGATCAGGCGAACTTGGGCGGCCGCTGGCGGTGCACGTCGCTCGCCGTCTGCCAGACATGCGCCGCGCGCAGCACCAGGTCTTCGCGGTACAGCGGCGCCACAAACGAAATCGAACTGTTGCGCGTCTCGCTCAGCGCAATCGGTACGGCCACCTGCGGGTGCCCCGAGAGGTTGACGGACGTACCGTTGACGTTGGTGCTGACGTAGATGTCGATGTCGTGGAAGAAATGGTCGAGGCTTTCGATCAGCAGGCTCCGCGCACGGTTGGCCTGCACATAGTCCACCGCCGACACGAGATGTCCGGCGCGGAATGTCGTCGGCCACGCATTGGCGTCCTGCAGTACCATCTGATCGACGGTGTTGTTGCGCGTGATCTCGTCAAACGCGGCGGCCGCTTCCACGTTGAGCAGGAAGCCCATCGCATTGGGATTGACGTCCGCGGGCCAGGTGGCAGGTACAATCGTGGCTCCGGCCTTGGCCAGCGCCTCGATCACAGGCTTGACGGCGTTGTAGCTGGCCATCGCCTGTTCCGGCGAACGTCCCCGTCCACCAAAGCCGCCGCCGCCGCCACCGCCTGCCGGCGCGCTCGCGGCAGCCGCGCGCATCGCGGCAGTGTCGGGCGGGGTGGAGAGATTCTGTGGCACGCCAATCCGCAGCTTGGCGAGCGATGTCCGCGGATCGAAGTCGAACGGCATTTCGCGCGTCGACGGATCGCGCGGATCGGCGCCGTGCATCGCCGCAAAGACCAGCGCAAGATCCTCCGCACTCCGCGCAATGGGCCCGACCTTGTCCATGGTCCACGACAGCGCCATCGCACCGTAGCGTGACACACGGCCAAAGGTCGGCCGCAATCCGCTGACCCCGCACACGGTCGACGGCGACACGATCGAGCCATTCGTCTCCGTGCCAATGGCAAACGGATAGAGCCCGGCGGACACACCGCTCGCCGACCCGGCGGACGAGCCGCTCGAGCCCTGCGTGGTATTCCACGGATTCTTGGTGCGACCGCCAAACCAGGTGTCGTCCTGCGCGAACTCGCCCAGCGACGTCTTGGCCACGAGCACCGCGCCAGCCGCCTCGAGCTTCTCCACCACCGCCGCCGTCACATCGAGGACCTGGTCCTTGTAGATCGGAGAGCCCCAGGTGGTGGGATACTTGGGCACGGCAAAGAGATCCTTGGCGCCATAGGGAATGCCGTGCAGCGGTCCGCGGAACTTCCCCGCCCTGGCCTCGGCGTCCATGCGATCAGCCTGCTCGAGCGCGCGGTCTTTCGTTGGCGTGATCACCGCGAGCAGCACCGGATTGTACTGCTCGATCCGCGCCAGACAGCGCTCCACCAGCTGGCGCGAGGTCACCTGACGCGAGTGGATCAGCCGGCTCAGCGTCACGACCCCGGCGTAGGCCCAATCGGGCTCTGTCGCGGGCTTCTTGACGGCTGGGAGGACTCGTGGTGGCCGTGGTGGCGCGTGGGGCTGTCCCACCGGCGTCTTGCCCACCGGTACAGGGTCAAAGTGGAAGGCCGGCGGCACGCCGTTGGGGAGCGGAATCGCATGCAGTCTGGTGTAATTCGCCAGCGCACTCTGCAGTCCGCGCAGCATGAGATCGCGGTCGCTATCGCGGAAGGAGAGGCCAAGGACATTCTCGGCCGCGGCGATCTGTTCCTTGGTGATGGGTTCCACGGCAACCCTGGCGCCCTCGGGAGCGTCCAACGAGGCGTCAACCCAGAGGTGCTCGGGCAGCCCGGCCGGAAGTCCGGCGGCAGCGCACAGGGCCATGAATCCGCGGCGATCGATCAACGTGGACATGAAGAGCTCGGCAGTGCTGAGGTTGGCGGGAAGGACGACGCGAAGAATCTGCGTCCAGAGCGAAGAACCCACAACCGGTAGACCCGGGACCCGAGGATGACCATGACCCGCATGCTTCGTTTGGCAGCCGTTGCCCTGACCATTCCGCTGGCGCTGGGTGCGCAGAACCGCTCCCGGCAGACCACCTCCGGCGACGGGATGACGACGACCTACAGCCACGAGATGGCGCCCGGCGACCGTCTCGAACTCAGCAACGTCAACGGCGACATTGTGGCAACCGCCGCCCGCGGCCGCACCGCCGAGATCGTGGTGACCAAGACCGTCAAGCGGGGGGACGGCAGCCGTGTGAAGGCGATCATGGAAGTGAACGACGGCGTGGTGCGCGTCTGTACCATCTACACCGATCGCCGCGACTCCTGCCCCAACGGTGACAGCGACGACAACGATGACAATCACCGAGGGAGCAGCCGCAACGACAACGGCGACCACAATGACAACTCGGATATCGAGATGCACTACGAAGTGCGCGTGCCCGATGGCGTCAAGCTCGAAGCGAGCAATGTGAACGGCGGTATCGAAGCCACCGATCTGGACGCGTCGGTCAAGCTGGAGGCCGTCAACGGCAACGTCACATTCGACGGCGCCACGGCGTCGGAGCTGACCACGGTCAACGGCACAATCCGCGGCACCTTCAGCCGCGGCAGCTGGGACGGCAAGCTCAGCGTCCACACGGTCAACGGCAAGATCGATCTGGCGTTTCCCGCCGATCTCAATGCCGACATCACCGGTCAGATGGTCAATGGTTCGCTCAACAACAGTGATTTCCCGCTGACCATCGCCGGCAAGTGGGGACCGAAGACGTTCAGCGGACGCATTGGCCGCGGTGGCTCCCGCATCGACATCGACACCGTCAACGGCGCGATCACGCTGTCACGCACCGGCAGCCGCTCCACCCGGCGCGGCGATGACCGCGACGGCGGCGTGCGCTAGCCGACCCGCCTACTTTCCGGGGGTGTCGACCGACCTCTTCACTCCCGCCGGCATTGCGCGGTGGATGGACCGCCTGAACGCCTCACCGCGCTTTGCCGAAGCCGCGGCCACCTGGACTGGACGGCTGGTGCTGGTGGAAGACACCGACACCAGCGCCGTCCAGCGGCGGACGTGGGTCCATGTGGCCCAGGGCCGCTGCCTCGAGGCGCGACAGGCCAACAGCACCGATGACAGTCATGCCGATTTTGTCCTCGCCGCCTCGCGTGCCGCATGGGACGATCTGGTCAGTGCCCGCACTACTCCGGCCGCCGCCGCCATGCTCGGCCGTCTCAAACTCGTCAAGGGCAACGCCCTGGCGCTGATTCCCCATGCCGGAGCCGCCGCCGAAATGCTCGCCGCGGCGGCTCAGGGAGCCGTGTAACATGACCTGGATTTCACTCGACGTATCCGATGGCACCGCCATGCGCGCATTTGTCGCACGCCCCACGGGAAGCGCCAGGCATCCCGGGTTGCTCGTGCTGCAAGAAGCGTTCGGGGTGAACAGCCACATTCGCGATGTTGCAACGCGCTTTGCCGCGCAGGGATATGTCGCCATCGCGCCGGAGCTCTTTCATCGCACCGGCCCGGGCTTTGAAGGTGCATACGACAACTTCGATCCGGTGCGTCAGCACATGGCCGCGCTCACTGACGATGGGCAGATTGCCGATCTCGCGGCCGCTCACGCGTGGCTGGTCAACGATGCTTCGGTCGATCCGCGGCACACTGCCGCGGTGGGATACTGCATGGGGGGCCGCTCGGCGTTTCTGGCGAATGCCACGCTCCCGCTGGCCGCGGCCGCTTCATACTACGGCGGCAACATTCCATCAGTGCTCGACCGTACCGCCAACTTGAGCGGGCCGCACCTCTTCTGCTGGGGTGGGCTCGACAAGCACGTTGCGGCGGATCAGCGTCACGCGGTGATGGCGGCCCTCGATGCCGCCGGCAAGCCGTACGTGCATGTGAAATTCTCCGGCGCCGACCATGGCTTCTTCTGCGATCAGAAGCCGCAGTACCACAAGGATTCCGCGCTGGAGGCGTGGGCGCTCACGCTGGCATTCTTCGAGCGAGGGTTCGCCGCGCGGAGCTGACCGCGGTCACGCGTCGCGCGGCTCGCTCCGCCGGTCACCGAACGCGATCGGCGCCGCAAGCACCGCATCGGGAATCGCGAAGCTCGTCGTAATTTCTTCGGCAATCGGCCGCAGCCGTTCCGCGCACTCATTGAGCAGGAAGCGGATCGCCTTGGCCTTGGGCGCTTCGACAATTCCCGTCGTCATGAACCAGCCAACATCCCGCTCGACGCACTCCGCCCAGAACGTGTCGCCAAAGAGCGCCAGCAGCGGACGCAATGCGGCATCCGCACTGGCCGCCTCGCGATGCATTGCTTCAAGGCAGGTGCGCTCCACATGCGCGGTGGCAAGGTGCATGAGGTGATCCTGGACATGGATCATCGCGGGCGTTGCGTCTTCCTTCTTGAGCGCCGCGCGCAAGCGCCGCGCCGCCGAATCGAGCAGCCGGTCTTCGCGGTAGCGCAACAGGGAGAGTTGCGCCGCAGGATCGCGGAGATGGTCGCGATCTTCACGCCGCGCGGTGAACGGATCGAGTGCCCGCAACGCGGCGCCGGCCCGGCGCGCCACAATCCGGATCACACCCAGCTCGGCGAATTCGTGCTGATAGCCGCTGAGGAGACTCTTGGCGAGCAACTGCATCAGGACGGTGTTGTCGCCTTCGAACGTGGTCCAGACATCGATGTCGCGACGCAATACTGCGATGCGATTGACGTCGAGATAGCCCTGGCCGCCGCAACATTCTCGCGCGTCGGTGATGGCGCGCTGCGCAAACCATGTCGTGTACGCCTTGAGTCCCGCGGCCAACCCTTCGACTTCGCGACTCTCGCCCGGCTTCATGTCGACAAACTGGTCGACCAGCCGCGATAGCGCGATATCCAGCACCATGCTCGTGGCGAGCGCCGGGAGCAGGCGCCGCTGATGCGTGCGATAGTCGAGCAGCAGCGTCTCCGGCGCTCCCGCCGGCCCGAATTGCCGGCGGCGATTGCCATAGCGGATGGCGACGGTCAGCGCACTCTTCACCGCCGACAGCGCGGACAGACCAATCGTGATCCGGCCGCCGACGAGCGTGCCGAGCATGGTAAAGAAGCGCTTGTCCCGATTGGCGATGGGAGAGCTGTAGACGCCTTCGACTGACACGTCGCCAAAGCGGTTGAGCAGGTGTTCGCGCGGCACGCGCACCTGATCGAACCAGATGCGGCCGTTGTCGACGCCGTTGAGTCCTTCTTTCCCGCCGCAGTCCGCCAGGCGCACGCCCGGCATCGGCGCGCCATCGGGCGTGCGGATCGGCACGAGCAGTGCGTGCACCCCCTGCGATGCGCCGCCGACAATGAGTTGCGCGAACACGGTCATCATCCGGCCATCATTCGCGGCGTTGCCGATCCACTCCTTGCGCGCACTCTCCTGCGGCGTGTGAATGACAAACTCGCGCGTCGCCGCGTCGTACGTCGCTGTCGTCTCGAGATCGTGCACGTTGGAACCGTGGCCCAGCTCCGACATGGCAAAGCCGCCAAGAAGCTCCCCGCGGCCGATGCCGGTGAGAAAATGCTGATGATGCCAGCCGGTACCGAGGAGCAGGACGCTGCCCTGAAAGAGCCCGAACTGCACGCCGAATTTGATGGCGAGGGAAAGATCGTGAAAGGCCAGCGTTTCAAAGGCCGCCAGGAATGCGCGCTGATTGCCCTTCCCACCGTGCTCCGGCGGCAGCGCGTACGCGCCGTGCCCGTCCGCCGCGAGTGCCCGCATCCACTGCAGCGCCTGCGCGCGATATTCGGCGGTGGAGAGATCGTAGCGGTAGGCAAAGTCCGGCGCGGCCAGGCGGCGGCGCACCGCGTCGCGTACCGCATGCTGGTCGCCGTCGAGCAGCGTCTTGAGCGCCGCCACGTCCACCGCGGGCGCGGGAGGGCCTGGGGTCGGGGTGCGCACGGTCGGAGCGGGACGTCTGGTGGTGGCCATCATGCCTCGCACTGGAGTGGCCGCGCCGCGCGGCCGTGGACTGCCACTAGATTCTAAGCCGTGACGCCCGTCATCGCTGTGCTGGGCGCAGGTGCCGCGGGCATCATGGCGGCCGTGCACGCCGCCGGCCCCGGACGCCGCGTGCTCCTGCTCGAACGCACCGCCGATGGCGGCCGCAAGATTCTCATCTCCGGCGGCGGCCGCTGCAACGTGCTTCCCGGCACTCTCGACGAATCGCGATTCGTTACGGCCTCCTCGCCGCACACCCTTCGCAACATCCTCCGCAGTTGGCCGCTGGCCGAGCAGCGCCGCTTCTTTGAAGAAGATCTGGCGCTGCCGCTCGTTCTCGAACCCGACACCGGCAAACTTTTCCCGGTCGCCAACAAGGCGCGCGCGGTGCGCGACACGCTGATTGCACACGCCCGCGAACGTGGCGTGGAATGCCTGATGAACGCGCAGGTCACCGGACTCACCGCAACCGGAAGCCGATGGCAGATCGCGCTGGGCGACGCGCCGCCGATCACCGCCGACGCCGTGATCGTGGCGACCGGCGGGCTGTCGGTTCCCAAGACGGGCTCCGACGGCTTTGGCCTCACGCAGCTCGCCGCGCTGGGGCATGTGGTGCATCCGACCTATCCGGCCCTCACGCCGATCCTCTGTGCACCGCCCGCATTTGCCGATCTCGCTGGCGTTTCACTCACCGTGACGGCAACTGCGGTCGGGACCGAGAAGGCGGTGGCACACGGCGGTTTTCTCTTTACTCATCACGGCTACAGCGGTCCCGCGGTGCTCGATGTGTCGCACGTCCTCGTGCGGCAACTGGGGACCGAACGCCCGCGACTCGAAGTCCGTTGGACCGACCTCTCGCCCAGTGACTGGGAGCGCGCCCTGGCGGCCGGACCGCAACAGGTTGCCACGGCCGTCCGGCAGCATCTCCCCGCGCGCCTGGCGGATCGCCTGGTCGGTGAGGCCGCGGTGTCCCTCGATACCCGTCTCTCCCAGCTCCGCCGCGAGGATCGACTGCGCCTGATCGCGACGCTGACCCGCTGCGTGCTGCCATGGACGGGCGATGAGGGCTACCGGAAGGCCGAGGTCACTGGCGGCGGCGTTTCGCTTGGTGACGTCGATCCGCGAACGCTGGAAAGCCGTCGCCTGCCCGGTCTCTTTCTCGCCGGCGAGCTGCTGGATGCCTTCGGGCCGATCGGAGGCTACAATTTTGTCTGGGCATGGACGACCGGGCGCCTGGCCGGTCTTGGCGCCGCTGCCCGCATCACCACCATCTAACCCACTCGGACCCATGCGCGCACTTCGCTCTGTTGCATTGTTGCTAGCCCTCGCCGTGCCGCTCGCGGCCCAGCAGCCTGCGGCCCCGCACCTCACCACGCCGCAGGAGGCGATCGGTCATACCGTTGGCGCCGACTACTTCCTGCCCAACTACACGCAACTCGTTTCCTGGTGGCAGAAACTCGCCAAGGAATCGCCGCGCATGAAGCTCGACACCATCGGCATGACCGCCGAGGGCCGTCCGCAGCTGATGGCGATTCTGTCGAGCCCGGCCAATCTCGCCAAGCTCGAGCAATACCGCGTGATGAACGCGCAACTCGCGCGCGGACGCGTCGATTCGGCCACGGCGCGCCGTCTCGCGCAGGCCGGCAAGGCCGTGGTCTGGATTGATGGCGGTCTCCACGCCGACGAAGTTCTTGGCGCCAACCAGCTGCTCGAATTTGTCTGGGAGATGGTCTCGAAGAACGATCCCGAGACGCTGCGCTTCCTGAACGACGACATCATCCTCGCCGTACAGGTGAATCCGGACGGGATGGATCTGGTCGCCAACTGGTACATGCGGAACGCCGACACGCTTCGCCGCAGCACCAACGGCCTGCCGGAGCTCTACGAGAAGTACGCCGGCCATGACGACAACCGCGACTGGTACCGGGCCGCGCTTCCGGAGACGCAGAACGGCGAACGCATCCAGTACGAGAAGTGGTACCCGCAGATCATCTACAATCACCACCAGACCGGCCCGACGGGATCGGTGATGTTCACGCCGCCGTTCCGCGATCCGTTCAACTACTACTTCGATCCGCTCATTCCGACGTCGCTCGACTGGCTGTCGATGGCAATGCAGCGGCGCTTCGCGTCCGAAGGCAAGGGCGGCATCGTCGACAAGAATGCATCGGACTATTCGACATGGTGGAACGGCGGTCTTCGCACCACCGGCTACTTCCACAACATGATCGGCATCCTGACGGAAGCGATCGGCAATCCCACACCGCAGACCATTCCGATTGTGCTCAACCGCCAGTTGCCGAGCGGCGACGGCATCTATCCGGTCCAATGGGGCCCGTGGCACTTCCGGCAGTCGATCGACTACTCGATGACCGCCAATCGCGCGGTCCTCGATCTCGCGTCCCGCTATCGCGAAGATCTGCTCTACAATTTCTGGAAGATGGGCAACAACTCCATCGTGCGCGGCGACAAAGACAGCTGGACCACCACGCCAATGACGATCGTCGCGGCGGAAAAGGCCGCAGGCCAGCCCACCAACGACTCTGCCGCCTGCGCGAACGGTGGTGCCCGCGGCGGGCGGGGGGCTGGCGGCGGCGGTGGCGGACGCGGGGCCGGCGGCGCGGCCAACCCGACGCAGGAAGCGTACGCCACGGTGCTGCGCGATCCGGCCCGCCGCGATCCGCGCGCGTTCATCATTCCGGCCAACCAGCCGGAGATCGCACAGGCCCTCGACTTCCTGCAGTCGCTGTCATTCGCCGGAATCGAAATCAATCGCGCGAGCGCGGCGTTTGCGGTCAACGGCATCAACTATCCGGCCGGATCGTTCGTCGTACGCGCCGATCAGGCATTCCGTCCGCATGTGCTCGACATGTTCGAACCGCAGTGGCATCCGATGGATCTGGAGTATCCGTGCGGACCGCCCAAGCGTCCGTACGACAACGCGGGCTACACCCTCGCATTCCAGATGGGCTTCAAGTTCGACCGCGTGCTCGACGCACTGCCGGCGAATTTGCCGCTCGTCGAGATCAAGACGGAAAAGATCACGCCGCTCGCGGCCGCGTTCGATGCGACGGCAAAGGCGTGGGAGATTTCTCCCGCATCGACCGATGCATTCCTCGCGCTCAACCGGCTCGGCAAGGCCAATCAGACCATCGAGCGGCTCGCCAATGGCAACTTTGTCATTCCCGCCACGCCCACGAGCGCCAAGATCCTCGGCGATCTCGCGCGCGAGCGTTCGCTCTGGACCACGGCGACCACGGCGACCGGCGGCACCGCGGTCAAGCCGCTTCGCGTCGGCCTGTGGGATCAGTATGGCGGCGACATGTCGGCCGGATGGGGACGCTGGGTGCTCGAACACTATGAGTTCCCCTTCGAGCGCGTCTTTGCGCCGCGCCTCAACGCCGGCAATATCCGCAAGGATTACGACGTGCTCGTCTTCTATGGCGGTCTCCCCAACCTTGGCGGCGCCGGCGGCCGTGGCGCTCGCGGCGGGCGCGGCGGCGCGCAGGACATTCCGGCGCAATACCGCGACGAAGTTGGCGCGATGAACGACACCACGCTCACCGCGATCAAGGCCTTCCTCAACGAAGGCGGCTCGGTGATCGGCATCGGTCGCGACGCCGTCACGCTCGCGCAGGATCTCGACCTCCCGATCACCAACCAGGTGGCCGGGCTGTCGCAGGACAAGTACTACATCCCGGGGTCGGTGCTGCGCGTCGCCGTCGACACCACGCAACCGGCGGCCGCGGGAGCTCATCCCGTGACCGACGTCTTCTTCGACAATTCGCCGGTGCTCAAGGTCGGCGCGGACGCCATGGCCAAGGGCGTGAAGAAGATCGCGTGGTTCAACATGCCCGAACCGCTCAAGTCGGGCTGGGCGATCGGTCAGGGCTATCTCAAGGAGGGTGTCGAAATGGCGTCGGCACCGGTCGGCCAAGGCATGGCGTACTTCTATGCGCCCGAGATGACCTTCCGCGCACAGCCCGAAGGCACCTTCAAGTTCCTGTTCAACGTCATGTACGGCGCCAAGTAATCAGATGCCGTAGCAGAGGAGACAAAGGCCCCGCGCGTCGCGGGGCCTTTTGTCTTTGCTGCTTCACCGCTCAATGCCCCGCGGCGAACGTGACGTCGATATGCACCGTGATGTGCTCGTTCATCTTGAGCACGCCGAGCATCTTGGTGAGGCCGCCGACGCCGTAGTCCTTCACGTCGAGCACAATCGATCCGAGATATCGGACGCGCTCGGGTGTCGTCCAGGCGAATCCGGGGATCGACACCGGGCGCTGCTGGCCGTGGATGGTGAACTTGCCCAGCAATGTCACCGCGGTCGAATCGCCCGCCGCCGCACCGACCGCGACGCTGTCGAGATCAAAACGCATGGTGGGATACTTGTCGATCTCGAGCGACGACGCCATGTCGTGGTCGCGATGGCCGTTATTGGTGGACAGCGTCTTTGTGTCCGCCGCCACCCAACCGCGCACGCCCGCCATCGTGCTGGCACCGGCCAGGTGTCCCGTCATCGTCCTGGTCACACCGGTAAACGCGCCCAGCGACGCGTTGGCATCGAACGACAACATGCCCTCAGCCAGCGGCAGCGTGGCGATGGCCTGGGCTCCTGCGGACACTGCGCCAGTCAATGTCATCAGCGTGATCAGCGCGGCGGATTTCATCGACCCAGCGCTGTCCGGAGCACCAGGCGCCCCGCCAGCGCATCGCCGGTGCTGTAGGCTTCCGCCGTCACGCTCGAGCGGCTCATCATCCATGTGACACCGCCAAAGAACGCGGCACGCGACAGGTTCACCGACACGAGCGTGCCGTCATTGACGCCCTGCGCATTGATGAAGTTGACCTGCAGCCGCGGGCGGAGTGCGGTGTAGCCCGCACCGACGTAGGGACGAAAGCGTCCCTTCCCCGTGCTGAGTGTGCCTTCGAAGCCGAGGAGTCCAGGCTGCCACTCGTCGTTGGAACGCCCGCCACGATAACACTCACTCGACGGATCGTTGCGTGCGGCATCGTCGCAGACGACCGGCGCGTTCACATGCCCCGCCACCGCATCGGCGCGCAGGCCGAGATACCAGTCGTTCCCGAGCGCAAACGGACGCTCGATGCCAAAGCCGAAGAGATTCGCCTTGACCTGGGAGACGGTCACCGGCGGAATCCACGAACCTTCGAGGAGAAAGCCATCGACCGCCACGGCCACTCGCGGCCGCACGAATCCCGGAATCGGATTGGTGTTCTCGGGACCTTTGCCGGGCTGGCAGACCGTCGGCGTCGCGTCGGCGCGATCGACATACGGGAGATTGGCTGCTTCGAGGCCAATGGTCACGCCGTGCACCGGCCCCGGCGCGATCGCCCCGGTGAACGTCACCGGCGTCGAAAGGATCGCAAAGGTGTTTGCCTCGCGCGAATTCGTGGGCGGTTCGCACAACCCCTGCGCCGCAAGAGAAGCTGCGGGAGCCGTAAGCAGAGCGATCAGCAGATACTGCCGCATGGTGATTCCTGGTGGCAAGAGCGACGGACAGACAGCCGGGTGACGGTCAAAGATCCCGGGGAAAGCACAGCAACTCAGCCTCTCGCGGATCAACGCCCGCATGTTCACGACGAACGCCGGAACGGCTCCGACGAGCGATTAGG
>DATAVM010000075.1:0-6495 GCA_036267775.1 Gemmatimonadales bacterium | reverse complement strand
GCGATCGCAACGCCATCGGTCCGAACGACGCGCGCGGTCTCGGCGCGGGCTATCCCTTTCTGCTGGCCGCGGGTCTGGGTGATCGCCATCCCGATCGCGACTGGCAGGTCTACAATCGGGGCGTCAGCGGCAATACCGTGCTGGATCTGCGCGGCCGCTGGGACAGCGACACCATCGCACTCCACCCCGACGTGCTTTCCATCCTCATTGGCGTCAACGACTACTGGCATACGCGTACCGGCGCATATCAGGGCACCGCCGAGAGCTATGAGTCGGGCTATACCGCACTCATGGCCAAGACGCGCGATGCGCTACCCAACACCAAGCTGGTGGTGATGGAGCCGTTCGTGCTGGTGGAGGGCGCAGTCAGCCAGGAATGGTTCCCCGAATTCGATCATTACCGCGCGGCCGCCGCGCGCGTTGCCAAAGGCGCCGCCGCCACGTTTGTGCCGCTGCACGAGATGTTCCAATCGTTGGCGGCGAAGAGCGGTGCCGCGCACTGGCTCGTCGATGGCGTCCATCCGACGCTCGCGGGCCACGATGCCATCGCGCGACAATGGCTCGACACGGTGGCGTTCTGACTCGCCGCTTCCGCGTCGTCTTTCCTGCGACCATAGCCATCGCCGCGTCTACCGTGCTGCTCCTCTCTTCACACCACCCCGATGACAGCACGCCGCCGTTGGCGGCAACGGCGATGGCTCCCACGAGTGACAGCACGGCGATCGTCCTGCTGGGAACCGGCACGCCGCGCCCCGATGCCAATGGTCCGGCCACCGCCATCGTAGTCGGCAACCGCACCTTTCTCTTCGATGCAGGATCGGGCGTCGAGCATCAGCTCAACAGCGCACATCTTCCCATCAACGGTCTCACCGCCCTCTTTATCACCCATCTCCACAGCGATCACACGCTCGGTCTGCCCGATCTCATTCTCACCTCGTGGGTGATGGGCCGTCACACGGCGCTCGACGCCTACGGTCCACACGGACTCAAGGCGATGGTCGACCACATCATCGCGGCGTGGCAGGAAGACATCGACATTCGCACCACCGGTCTCGAGCATGAATCACCCGGTGGCTATCGCGTGCACGTCCGGGAGATCGCGCCGGGAGTGGTGTACGACAGCGCGGGCGTGCGGATCACGGCGATTCCCGTGCTGCACGGCGCATGGAAAGAGGCGTTCGGCTATCGCATCGACACGCCGGACCGGCACATCGTGATCTCCGGCGACACGCGACCGAGCGATGCGCTGGCCCGGGCGGCCAAGGGCGCCGATGTCCTGATCCACGAGGTGTATCCCTCGTCAGCGCTGGTGCCCGAGGCGCGTCCAGGCGGCAAGGACTGGCCCGCCTATCTCCGTTCGTTCCACACCTCGGATGTGGAGCTTGGGCAGTTGGCCGCACGCGTGACGCCACGGCTCCTGATTCTCGATCATGTCGTACGCGGTGGTGCCACCGACTCGGCCATTGTGGCGGGAGTGCGGCAGGGTGGCTTCACTGGCCGGGTGGTGGTTGGCAAGGACCTGGACCGCTACTGACGGTCGTGGGCCTAGCGCCCCCCGGGGCGGTTCGTATCTTGCAAGGTCAATCAGACACGCCAGTTAGCTCGCAGGCGATGCACCCGCACTGTCAGGTAACCCGTGACCCTCCGCCGTGCTCATACGTCGCTTCGCTAACCCCGCCTCCACGGCGTGGAATGTTGCCAAGACCCTTGTGGCCATGGCGACATTCTGGCTGTTGTTCCTCTACCTGATTCCCAAGGCGATCATCCTCGCCCAGGATGTCGTGGATCTGGGCGATCTTTCCGTTCCCACCGAGCGCACGGTCGCGGCGGTCATCTTTGCCGTGGGGTTCCTGGCCTGGCTCTGGGCCGGATTGTCGCTCGCCGTTGTGGGACAGGGCACTCCGCTTCCATTCGACGCGCCGCGCCGGATGGTGGTAACCGGGCCGTATCGCTGGCTCCGCAATCCCATGGTCGTCGGTGTGCTCGTGCAGGGCCTTGCCGAAGTGATCTACAGCGGCGCGGCACTGCTCATTCTGTATTTCGGATTCCTGGCGACGTGCTGGACGATCTTCGTCCGTCCCGGTGATGAACGAGAATGCCAGCGCGTCTTCGGTCGCGCCTTTGAAGCGCACTACCGCAGCGTCCGCCTCTGGCTGCCAATGCGCCGGCCCTGGTCGCCGCCGCCATCCGAGCGGCCACCCATTTCGCTGAACGACCTCCCCGAGAACTACGGCCGCCGTCGCCGCTGATCGCGGTACCAGTGCCGCAGCGCCCGCGCGACACTCCTGCCAACGATTCCACCCTTTGGAGCGTCCAACAGGCGTCCCGCTCCGGAGTCCCCAATGACCCTCGTCTCGTTCGCCGATCTTCGCCAGGCCTGGCGGGGACTTCGTCGCGCCCCGATGATCTCCTTCTGCGCGATCACCTGTCTGGCTCTCGGCCTTGGCATCACGACCGCGGTCTCCTCGGCGATCGACCGTGCGATGCTCCAGCCGTTGCCATTCCGGGATCCAGCGTCGCTGGTCACCGTGTACCGGACGGCGCCGCAGGCCAACACCTGGCCAATGTCGGCTCCCAACTATCTCGATCTGGCCGCAGCCGGATCCACGTTCTCGGGACTCGCCGCGATCGCGCAGAGCAAGGCACTGCTCTCCCTTCCCGACCGCGCACTGCAAGTCGACGTGCTCCGCGTGACCGCGAATCTCTTTGCGCTGCTCGGGGTGACCGCCGAGCACGGGCGGATGCTGCTGACACGGGATGACTCTGCAGCGGAAGCCCAGACAGCGGTCCTCAGCGATCAGTTCTGGCGAGATCAGTTCGGCGCCGATCCCGCGATCATCGGCCGCTCGATCCGCCTCAACGGCAACCTCGTCACCGTCGTCGGCATCGCGCCACCAGGCTTCCGGATTCCACGCGGCGGGAAGGTGCTGAGCGCATCGATCTGGGTACCGATCCGCTTTACCGCCCAGGAGCGCGCGGAGCGTGGCAGCAACTGGCTCATGGTGATGGGTCGCCTCGCACCCCACGCCACAATCGCGACGGCACAGAATCAACTGCAACGCACACATGAAGCGCTCAGTCACACGTATCCAATGATGCAGGGCGAAGGAGTCCGCGTCGTGCCGCTCGCCTACGAAGCGACGCACGCCGTACAAGGCCCGCTGCTCCTCCTCTTTGGCGCGGTTGCGATCGTGCTGTTGATCGCGGCGACCGACGTTGCGTCGCTGCTGCTCGCACGCGGCGTGCAACGGCGCCGCGAGATGGCCGTACGCCTGGCCCTCGGCGGTGGCCGTTGGGCGGTGATGCGCCCAGTGCTGCTGGAGAGCCTCCTTCTCGCGGCGATCGGCGTCGCAGTCGGTCTTGCCCTCGCGTACGTTGGTGTACGCACCATCGGCGCGCTCGCCGCGCAACGGTTGCCGCAGCTCGCCGGACTGAGCATCGATTTCCGGGTCGTCGGCTTTGCGCTCGGGCTCGCCATCGTGGTGTCGGTGCTCTGCGGCGGTTTCCCCGCCTGGCGCAGCGCGGCCACCGATCCGCAAGTCGCGCTGCGCGGTGGCCGTGGCGGCGGTTTGAGCCGTGGACATCACCGTATTCTGGCAGGTCTCGTGATTGCGGAGGTTGCGCTCTCGCTCGTGCTGCTGCTGGGAGCGGGGCTCGTGCTCAAGGGCTTTGCCCGGCTGTCCGGCAATGACCCGGGTTTTGACCCGGCGCCGATCCTCACACTGCAAACCGTGGTCTCACCGCAGAACTATCCCGACAACACGGGAATCCGCCGCTTCCTCGAGCCGGCGCTCACAGCCATCGGCGGCATTCCGGGCGTTGCGGCCGCCGGCTCGATTCAGCTCATTCCGTATGTGGAATGGGGATGGAACTTCAACATCCGGTACGAAGGCCAGCCCGCGGTGGCCATGACGCAACTTCCGCTGGCGGAAGTGCGTGTGGTGACGCCCGGATTCTTTGCCGTCACACGGCAGCGCCTGCTGAGCGGACGGCTGTTGACGGAATCCGACGACGACCGCCCGCAGTCACCGGCGGTCGCCGTGGTCAACGAAGCGCTGGTCAAGCGCGACTTCGGCGGTCGCGATCCGATCGGCAAGCGCTACTACACCGGTGATACCACGTTCAGCACGATTGTCGGTGTCGTGAGCGACATCCGCAACGCCGGTCCGTTCGCAGCACCGCAGCCGGAGGTGTACGTGACCTACCTGCAGGACGGTCTGAGCGGGATCTTTCCAATCCTCGTGCGGGTCAATCACGGTGGTCCCGCCGCGGTTGCTGCCGCGGTGACCGCGGCCATCCGGCACGTCGATCCCGAGGCCGCGGTCAGTCAGGTCGCGCCGATGACAGACGTGATCGCCAACAGCATTGGCCAGCCGCGTTTCTATCTCACACTGCTGATCACATTCGCGGCGGTCGCCGTGCTGCTCGCACTTGCCGGGCTGTATGGCGTGATGAGCTATGTGGTCGCGCAGCGTACGCGCGAGCTTGGCATCCGCAGCGCGCTCGGAAGCGGCACCCGCGGAATCCTCCAATTGGTCACGCTGCAGGGCGGCCGACTGGTCGGTGCCGGATTGGTCATCGGGCTCGCGGCGAGCACTGTCGTGACGCGGCTTCTGACCGGACTGCTGTACGGTGTTTCGCCGCTCGATCCCGTCACCTGGCTGGCCGCCGCTGTGCTGCTCGTGGCCGCCGGTATCGCGGCCACGTTGATTCCCGCGCTCCGCGCCGCACGGGTCGATCCCGCGACCGCCATGCGCATCGAATAGCGAAAGGACAGCGCCAGCATTGCGGCCCCGGCGCCACATTGGCGCGGGGCTGCGCCACACCGCTAGCGCTCCAGCACCACCTCGGGAAACTCGGCCGTAATCGCCTCGGCCCCCCGCCGGCTCCGCGTGATTGCGTCGGTGACAAACTGCGCCACGATCGTCCCGGTCAGCACGAATGCCCGACGCGGATTGATCGATCCCACGCGTGTCTGGTGATGCATCACCGGCACCGCATACGCCGGCAGCAATCCGGCATCGGGAATGTTGCCGTCATACATCCCAGCCACGCGCGCGTGCAACGCGTCGATCGAACCCGACGAAGCGTCGTCCCAGAACTCCTGGCGCCGACGCTCCGCGCGATCCGCCCGCGCCCATTCCGCGGCGGGCAATGAATCCAGACCCGGTGGCTCGGCTGACAAATAGAGAAACGGCTGGCGGATGCCACCGCGCTCGACGGCCGCGGGGAAATCGCCGTCGAGGCTGACCGCGGCAACGAGTGCGGTGTCGTGCACCGCCGCAAGCAGTGCAGCGGAGCCGCCGGACCCGTGTCCGGAGACCGCGACGTGCGCCAGATCGAGCTGGCCGGCAAAGTTCCAGGTCCGGTCGCGGTTCAGCAGAAGCAGTTCGTGATGCACAAAGGAGAAGTCTGCAGCGAGGCGATCGACCGACGGCTCGCCAGGCGCTTCAAGGGTTCCATCGGGATCGAGCACCGCCGCACCGTCGCCCGGCGGCGCGAACGCCACCACCACAAAGCCACGACTCGCGATTTCTTCAATGATCGCGGAGTAGTCGGTGGGCAGCGCGCCACGTCCGGGCGCAAAGAGAAGCACCGGCCAGTGCACGATCGCAGGCTCGATGATCGCGTTGGTGGTCGCGGAGGTATTCAGACCACTCAATGATTGCGCCGCAGCGGGACCGAGCCGCGCGCTCAATTCGTCGAGGTGAATCGAGCGCCACGCCACGTTGTTGAGCACCGGCTCCAGCGTGCTGTCGCGCACCGCGGCGGGATAGTAGATCCACACGGGCAGCGTTCGGCGTCGCGCTTCGTCGGTCCATCGGAATGCCAGCCGGCCCACCCGGTGCACTCCCGTCGGCAGTGGCAACGCGATCCGCGGCACATGCATCGACGGTGTCGCGTACGCCGCCCCCGGCGCAGGATCGAAATCCGCGCAGGCCGTGATCGAGACAAGCGCCGCGCCCAGCGCAGCCGACGTGCACCAACGACGAACCAAGGACCGACTCTTCGTCAGAGATCGCCGGATCGCGGAGTTCCAGACAGCAACGCCTACCGCCCCTGCACCGGCTTGGTCTCCTCTTGAGCAACCTCTGGACCACGACCGGCCTTCCGCAAACCCGCAAGCGAGGCGATTCTATCGCCCCCCTCTCGATTTCCGGAGCCGATTCCATGCCCGAAGCGAATTACCTCGCCGTGGTCATTGCTGCCCTGGTCGCCTTCCTGCTTGGCGCCATCTGGTATTCTCCCGTCGGCTTCAGCAAGACGTGGGTCGCGGACGGCAACTTCGATGTCGTCGCGATGAAGGCGAAGATGACGCCTCCCCGGATGGCGTGGTCATATGGCCTCGCGATCGTGGCGTCATTGATTGGTGCGTGGCTGCTCGACGTGCTGTTGATCGGACCGCCGCACCACGGCAACGTGTTGAGCGGGGCCGAGCGGGGCTTCGCGGCGGGATTCGGCTGGGTGGCGCTGTCGTTCGCGTCGAACTACGCG